>CAKSAI010000157.1 GCA_934434905.1 uncultured Lachnospiraceae bacterium
GCCTCGGCGTGGGGCGTGCAGAATGTGCAGGAACGTGTGGTAAGCAAGAATCCCGATCTTCTGGTTCTTGGATTTGGTATGAATGATGGAAATGGCGGTTATGTTTCAGCACAGGAATTCAAGGCGAATATAAACAGCATTATCCAGGCGGCAAAAGCCGGAAACCCGGATGTTGAGATATTGCTTGTTTCGCCGATGCTTCCGAATCCGGAAGTAAGGATGACACAGGGAAATCAGGCGTTTTACGAAGAGCAGCTTCTTTCTCTTGAGGCAGAAGGAATTGCTGTGGCACCGGTGACGAAGATGTATACCTATCTCCTGCAAAATAAGAGATATTATGACATGACCGGAAATAATGTCAATCACCCAAATGATTTTGTAGCAAGATTGTATGCACAGACATTAAATGCCGTCCTGATTGAATCGGAACAGACAGAGACAGTGCCGTATGCAGAATACACATATGAGCTGCTTCGGAATGATGAATACTGGACGTGCGTCAACAATTCCGGCGTGTCGGGCGGAGTGGTGACCCTGGGCGAATCTGCGATTGCCAATTATGTGGAAAGCAAATTGAATAATAAGCTTGCAAAATTTGATATGGAAGCGAATATTCCGGCCGGAAAATGGATCGGAATCATGCTGAGACAGTCCGAACCGGGTTCTTCGCCATGGGATCAGGAATGTTATCTGATTCTTGTTATGGATACCGGAAGTGTCCAGCTTCTGAAATACAAGGGCGGTGATGTCTCAGTATTGGCAAATGCCAAGACGGATGCATTACAGAACGGTACGCTGGCGAAAACAGCGGTCAGAGCCGGTGTGCTCACAGAGGGAGAGAACGTCAGGATTGTCTTCGATATTGCCGGAGAGAATGTACTGGATTGTCTGGATTTAGAGGAACCGATCAAAACGAGCGGAGATACCGGCTTTATCACTCTGGAAACAGCAACAGCCAAAATATATGCAACCGGAAGGTATAATGAGAGCGGAAGCGGTGGCGGAGAGGAGGAGGACAAAGGAGACGGCTCCGGTTATGCCGGAGGCTCCATCAATCCGGATTATGTCACAGAATGGCCGCAGATCGGGGATTATGTGTATAGAGGAAAAAATGATCCCGAATATGTCCATCCAAACGAAGTTGTAGGCAGCATTGATGTGGCGGATGCGGTGGCGAAGATCAAAGCGCCGGGTACGGTAGATGTGGTGGTGGCATTGAGCAGTCCGCAGATCATCGACAAGTCGATTTTTGAGAATCTGGCAGGAAGAGCAAAGCAGTTTATTGCGAAGGTTGTAGATTCAGCAGGAAATGTTGTCTCAGTATTCCGCTTCAACGGAGCAGACATGGAAGTGGGCGCTGTGTATACGGACTTCGATATGGCACGGACAGGAGATACGGATACCGGGAACGGCGGAAAGAACGATACAACTGGTGGAAGTACCAACACAGTCGGTGGAAATACCAATACGGCAGGCGGAAATACCAATACATCCGGTGGAAATACCGGGACATCTGTGGACGGACCGGGGACGGGTATCGACGAACCGGGCACAGAAAAGCCTGGAACGGACAATCAGAAACCGGGAACGGACGACGGAAAACCGGGAGCCGATGATAAGAATCCGGGAAAGGATAACGACAAGTCAGGTACTGACACGAAGAAGGAAAGCACCTGGAAGGTATTCGATATTATATTGATCGTGGCGATCCTGCTTGTGCTTATTGTCGGTATGCTGTTATTGCTCTATGCGAGAAGACAGAAACAGGACATGAAGGATGAAAATGCGAAGAGAGAATCATAGGAGGGATGATATGAGAAAGGTATTATCTGTTTTCATAATACTGCTGATACTGACAGCCGGAGGTATGACTGCCTTTGCAGCGACTTCCGCCTCGGATTACACTGCTATGCAATACGGTAAGGTGACGGATGCGGGTGGAAATACGGTTGTCATATCAGGAAAAGGAATGATGGGGACGAGCGTTAAGCAGGGCGTTTCCAGTGCATCGGCAGCAATTTACAACAATCCGGTGGATGCAAAGAATGTCAGCTTCGACCTGGACTTTGTCAAGGATTATGGAAAGGGTGAGGGCAGGCAGTCCGGCTGGTATGCATTCAATCTTTCCAAGACCCCGGCATGGTTTTCTTCTGTGAAAAATGTGATCAAGGCTGAGAATATTCAAGGAGTAGTTGTCATTTTTAAATTGGATATGGCGAACAAGAAAAAGGCAACTCTGGAAGTCAGTCGTTATTCACCGGGAGCCGGGTTTAGCTCCGTCCTCGGAGCCACGATCGAGGCAGATCTGAATGCGGACTGGAAGTGTCATGTAGAATTACGGAATGGGATACTGTACATTGACGACAAAGAAATCATGAATTTAAACGATGCCCTGGATGTGTCCCTGGGAGCGGGCAACAAGGGATATCTCGGCTTTGGCGGATTTTCGGAGAACTACTATGATATCGAGATGAAGGTAACCTTTGCGGGAACAGCCAAGAGCGAGCCGGAAAATCCGGGGACCACGGAACCTGGAAATACAGATCCTGGAAATACAGATCCTGGGAATACAGATCCGGGAAACACGAATCCGGGAACCACAGATCCGGGGACCACAGAGCCGGGAGCTGCGAATCCGGGAACCACAGAGCCTGGGATCACGGAACCGGGAAGTGCGGAACCGGGAACCACAGAACCGGGAACCGTGGATGGTGACCAAAAGAACCCCGGCACAACGGATGATAAACCAAAGGATACGGGAAAGAAGAATTCGGAAGAGCCGACAGATAAGGACGCAGCAGATACCGGAGTCTCGCCGCTTACCATTGGGCTTGCAGTTGTTCTCGGAGTGGCAGTTCTGGCTTGTGCCGCCATCGGAATTGTAGTTCTCAGAAGAAACAAGGCCTACAGGGAGGAGAGATAAGATGGAAAAGAAACGGGTTTTAAAAACAGTGATTTCATCGGTGCTTGCGCTTACGCTGTTGTTGGGGTCTGTTCGTGTCATGGCCGGTGCCCTGCGAGAGGAAAGCCGGAAGACCAAGGCCGTCAAAAGCGTTGCGGAGACCATCGTGCAGTTGGACGATTCCAGCGCATGGGAAGGCACGGCGGGAAAGATGGAAACAGTAGGTATGGAAACCACGCTTACCGGGGAGGCGTATGCCGCTTATTCAGGGCTGAATATCGCTAACGAGCTGGTAGAGTTCAAGGTATCCCTTGCAACAGCTTCGGACGGATGGTTTGGTCTCCGTTTCCGTTCCAACGAGCCATCGAAAGCGCCATGGGACAACAGCATCGGATATTTTATGCTGATAAAGCAGAACGGGGAAGTACAGCTTATGCGGCAGAACGGTCTCAATCTGCTGAAGGCAGGAAATGCATCAACAGCGGGAATCACACTTGATATGACCGGAAAAACGGAGTATAAGATTACGGCGGGAGCGATTACCGCAGCGGATAACGGCAGTGTACGTGTTGTACTCAGGATCGATGACAAGACGATCATCGATTATACGGATACGGATACCGAGAATATGACGCTTGGTTCGGGAATATTTTCTGTTTATCAGTACGGCGCAAAGAGCAGTGCCAGGTTGTCTGTATATCCGAACGAGGATAGTGCGGTGGGCGGACTGGTTGATCGGCAAGCTCCGGCGACAGATACAGAGATTCCGTTGGATGACAAGTGGTTTGTGAATAATATCACCGGTATGGCGGTAAATGGCGGTACGATAGCCGACATGGCAATTTCGGACAGCCGATTGACTGTGACAGGCAGGGGCGGCGTAACCAACAATTACTCCGTTACAGCCGATACCTATAGCTTTGATTTTTCCATGAGCATGCTGGAGGATGAAGTAAGCAGTACCGGAAACGGCAGCTCAATGGTATTGTTCTGCAAACAGAACCGGGATGAATTGAATGGACGGAATGCCACCGGTATCCGTTTTACCGAGGACGGAAAGATCAGCCTTGTAATCTATTCCGGCGGTTCGGAGAAGATATATCCTTCCTATCAGACCGGACTTGATTTTAACGAGATGCATCATGTTATCGTGGAAGTGAAGGGCAATCTGGAAGGGGAAGAATGGTTTGCAGATGTCTATATTTACATCGACAGCACTACCAAGGCATACAAGTACCGCAACAATCGGTATGGTCCGAGCCTTGAGCCGCCGGGATGCTTTGGCGTAGTGAACAGCGAATATAACGTGGTTTCCAGAATATCCAATATCAGGCATAACGGTACAATGGAGGCCTATGCAGAGGAGACAGAATCCAGGTCGGTCTATTTTGCGGATGTCATTAAGGAGGGAGAGAAAGAATTCCTGCATTGGGAGTGGCGCGCGGATTCGCCGAATTCCTCCTATGTGCTGATCACCACCAGAAACGGAAAAAATATCGGAAAGGTTGCTTATCCAGAAAAGACATTTTCCATTGAGAGCTTAAATGGAGAGTATGATTGTCTGTATCTGTATACCGTCAATGTGGAAGGTACGTTCTCGGAGCCGGTCATGGTAGACCTGACGAAGAAAGCTTCGGATCTCTATGTGGACAGCCTTGAGCAGATCGTTGTCGATAAGAATACGGGAGGAAAGGCAGGCTTTAAGCTTGCAGAGAGCGGCAAGACCTTTATCCCCAACGGTGTAAACTATGTCGGAATCCGTTATGGCGATCATTCTACCTTTGAACCCGCCTATGGCCTTGTGCCATCGGATTATGACCCCTATACCGCAGAGATTATGATGCGTACGCTGAAGGAAAACGGCTATAACTTCATCCGGGTATTCATCATTCCCGGTGGACGCAAAGAAGGGAATGCCGGACTGGGAGGCAATTATAATGAGACGAAGGGAATCTATATTCCATATATGGAGTGCTTCACCGATTTCCTGACCCGTGCCAATAAATACGGAATCTACGTGATGCCGACCATGGGTGAAAACGAAATGGTAAATAATTCGTATTTCAGGAGCAAGTCCGGTGGCGCAAACGGACAGGCGATACTTTTCAGCAAGGCGGGAATCCAGGCAAAGGCAACCTTTGTTCAATATTTCCTGGAATATCTTAAGGAGAAGGATCCGAAGCTGTTGCATGGATTGTTTGGGGTGGAGATGCAGAATGAATTTGTGTTCTACGCAAATCAGGCTCCGTTTACGCAGACCTCCGGTGAATATACCTTCCTGGACGGCAGCAAATATGATATGTCAAATGACGATGACAGACGTGCACTGGCGAATGCTGCATTGAAGAATTATTATGCGGAAATGAAAAAGGCCATTGCAGAGGTTGATAAAGGCCTGTTGCTCTGCGAGGGAAGCTACGGTATGATCGCAGTCGGTAAGAATATGGATGATTGTTATGGAATGCGTATGACAGCAGGAAAAACAAATCCTGCGATCCCCATGACAGCGGAAGAGTTCCTGGATACGGATATCGACTTCTTTGACCTGCATATCTATCGGTACGGACTGTCGGGAAGTGCAGAGAATATCTGGAAGGTCTATAAGGAGAATATGCGGCTTAATACCGCTAAGACCCAGGAAGCATGGAAGTCAAAGCCGATCATTATGGGAGAATATGCTGCTTTTAGCTCGGATGCCACGGAACAGACGCTGGAAGCCGGAATGGCTTTTGCACAGTCACTTCGAGACGCTGTGCTAAAAGATGGCTTTGCAGGCGCGGCATATTGGACGATTGACACCTTTGAACAGGAAACGATCTGGAACCTGATGTGGGAGAATGGAAAATATTTGCCCTATATGTCTTTGCTAAATAAGGACGGATCACTTCGAAAGGAGACTGTTGAATGAGAAGAACGGTTTGTTTGTTACTAAGCGCAGCGTTGACCCTGTCACTGGCAGGGTGCGGCGCTGCCAGCGTTGATACAGAGAACAAAAGCGAGGTCACGTTGATGGCAGAGCAGATCGCAGAGAAATATAAAAAGATGGATCTGGAACCCATTAACAATGGAGAGGATGTTACCATTACCGTACATCTTGGGGATTTGATTCCGACTTTGAGCGAGACGCCTACCGAAGAACAGCCGGAGGTGTTCAATTCCACCAGGATCCTGGCGGAGGCTTTTCAGATGATCTATCCGAATGTCACTGTTGAGTGGGCAAGAACGGTAGATACTTCCAGCACAGACGGCTTTCTGCAGTATATTACATCTCGGATCAGCTCCGGCACGGCGCCGGATATTGTATCCGCATGGGGGTCCACCTTTGCATCAAGAGGTTGGTTTTATGATTTTAATGAAGCAATGGAAGAGCCTAATCGTTTTGTGGAGGGCAATGAGCGATGGCGTGATCAGATTCCGGAGTATCTCTTTACTTCATGGCAGGTTTCCGACGGTTTGGACAGGACTGTGGCAATGCCGCTTTCTCTGGCGGCCGGAACCTCTACGGCAATTTATTACAACAAGGATCTGTTGACAAGCCTGGGACTGGAGGCACCTTCCAAATGGAGTGACCTCTTCCCGGTAACAAAAGCATTAAGCGAAGCAGGCTATGTTCCCTATTCACCATGGGGCGGCAACCGAAAAGTAACTACAACCTTATGGGACGTACAGTACAGCCTTGGACCGTATTATTCGGCCAAACTGGGCGATAAGGTAGACTATAACGGAGACGGTATGCAGTCCATGTCAGAAGTATTCCGTGCTTCTTATGAAGGTTACTATTTTGTGTCGGACAATGATTACGTAAAGGATCTGTGGAATCAGGTAAAAGCCAAGTATACACAGTGCTTGGAAGTCGGGTATGAGAATTCCGATTATGAGACCAAGTGGCTGCTGGGTAAGGTGGGGCTTCTTGAGGACGGACTGTGGCGTCTGCCATCCGAACTGAGCAATACGGAACGCCAGTTTGAATTCGAAATGGTACCTCCGGTGGCGATCGACAGTGATTCATCTCCTTATGTGGACGAGCTGACCTATACGGAAAGCGGACCATATCATCCAGAACCACGGTCTACCTTTAATATTCTGATGCCATCGGTAAATGCGCATGGCGGAGACGGGTGTCTGGATGCCTGTATTGCGTTCCTGCAGTTCTTGATGGTGCCGGAAAATAATGAGATGATCATTAACGAGGTGGGAGGAAAGGCCATTGGATTCCTGGAAGGATCCATGGTTCCCCAGCAGCTTGTGGAGTATTTCAGTCAGCCATTCCCGAAGACGCCAACCTTTAGCTGGCCGAGTGGATTTACCAGTGAAGGTTCTGCAAGAATGTCCGCCGTTTTGGAATTGTGGGTTAAGGGACAGCTTAGCGATGAAGAATTTTATCAGCAGTTTGATGCGGAATTTAAGAAGGATATTGAAG
>CAKSAI010000158.1 GCA_934434905.1 uncultured Lachnospiraceae bacterium
GACAGAATACCGTTTTTCTACTGCAAAGCTGCATGAAGGCCGACGGTTTGCGGTTCTGGCAGACCTGCACGGATTCACCTATGGGAAGAACAACGAGAAGCTGATCAGGGAGCTTTGCGCATTTCAGCCGGAAGCGATTCTGATTGCGGGAGATATGATCGTTTTCGGTGATGAAGAAAGCTATAAAAAAGCGTATGATCTGTTCTGCCGGATTGCGAAGCTTGCGCCGGTCTATTATGGATTCGGCAATCATGAGAGCCGAGGGCTTGGGACAACCGATAAGGCTGTAGACAGAGCTTTTGCAGAATACATGCGGCAAGTGAAGGAACTGGGTGTTATATTCCTTTGCAACGAGACAGTGCTATTAGCGCTTGGGGCGGATGAGATCGCTGTCAGCGGTCTGGAGCTTGATCTTCGTTATTATGAGAAGCGAAAAGAGGTTCCCATGGAGAAGGATTATCTGAAGAACGTCCTGGGAGAGGCTGACCGTAAGCGTTTTCAGATACTGCTTGCACATAATCCGACCTATAGTGAGGAATATGCCGCGTGGGGAGCAGATCTGACGCTCTGCGGCCATAATCATGGAGGATTGATACGCCTGCCGGGACGGGGAAGCCTGTTCTCGCCACAGCTTACTTTTTTTCCGAAGTATGACGGGGGGCAGTATGAGATTGCGGGGAAGCAAGTGATCGTCAGCCGTGGGCTGGGAACACATACTTTCCATATACGGATCTTCAACCGTGCAGAACTCGTTCTGGTACGGGCGGAATCCATGTAACAAGTTACGTTAGAAGGGGCAATTTATGGAATTAAGTGTAAAGCTTCAGGTGTTTGAGGGGCCGTTGGACTTGCTGCTGCACCTGTTGGAAAAGAATAAAGTCAATATTTACGATATTCCCATTGTGGAGATCACCAACCAGTATATGGAATACATCGCCCAGATGCAGCATGAGGACTTAAATGTGATGAGTGAGTTCCTGGTGATGGCCGCCACACTTCTGGATATCAAGTCCCGTATGCTTCTCCCGCCGGAGGAGGAAGACGAGGAGGAAGAGGATCCCAGAGCAGAGCTGGTGCAGCGCCTGTTGGAATATAAGATGTACAAGTGTATTTCCCTGGAGCTGAAGGATCGGCAGATGGATGCTCAGAAGGTAATGTATAAGCTTCCCACTGTTCCGAAGGAAGTGCAGGAATATGAGGAACCGGTAGATATACAGGCGCTTCTTTCTGATGTGACATTGTCACGGCTGAATGATATCTTTAAGTCCATTATGAAGAAGCAGGTGGACAAGATTGACCCGGTGCGTTCCAAGTTCGGCAAGATTGAGAAGGAGGAGATCCCGCTGGAGGATAAGATGGCTTATGTGGAGGCCTATGCCGGTGTTCATGCGGCCTTCAGCTTCCGGTCACTTCTGCTGGCACAGCGCAGCAAGATGGAGATCATCGTAACCTTCCTGGCGATCCTGGAGCTGATGAAGGTGGGGAAGATCACCATTTCACAGGAGTATATTTTTGACGATATCAAGATTGTTTCGCATATTGCGGCTTAACGGAGGAGAATACATTGGAAAAAAAGAACTATGAGGCGGCCATTGAGGCGATACTTTTTGCTATGGGGAATTCCGTAGAAGCGGGGAAGCTGGCGGAAGCCCTGGAAATCACAAAGGAAGAAGTGTGCCAGTTGGTGCGAAATATGATGAAACGATATGAGCGGGAGGATCGCGGCATACGCATTATGGAGCTGGAGGATTCCTTTCAACTGTGTACCAAGCCGGAGCTCTACGACTATCTGATCCGGATCGCCAAACAGCCCAAACGCTATGTACTGACGGATGTAGTTCTGGAGACACTGTCCATTATTGCATATAAGCAGCCGGTAACCAAGGTAGAGATCGAGAAGATCCGTGGTGTTTCCTGCGACCACGCAGTGAACAAGCTGCTGGAGTATGGGCTTGTCTGCGAGCTGGGGCGGCTGGATGCCCCCGGACGGCCGCTGCTGTTTGGGACTACCGAAGAATTCTTAAGGAGCTTCGGCGTACAGTCGGTGGACGAACTGCCTGTGCTGGATCAGGAACAGTTGGAGGAGTTTAAGCAGCAGGCGGAAGAGGAAATGCAGTTGAAGCTGGATGTGTAGGGAACTTTTTAACAGATTATTAATACATATGCATTCCTGTATCTTGCCAGCGATATGGCGAGCTTTGTGACGGGTGAGATTCTGTCTGTAGACGGTGCAGGCCGAAGCTAACCAAACGGAAATTACGTGTTTATGTATGCTGTGTTTGATAAACACATATAATTTAAAGAAAGTATTTTTGGATGTGTGCCAGTGAAGAAAAAAACAGGTTTCCTATTTTTTGCATTATTCGTGATCCTTATTTTGCCGCTATGCATGCAAGTGAAAGCGGCTGTCTTAAAGGAACCGCCCACATCCGCAGAACCGGATTTTAAGCTCTATGCCAGGTCTGCCGTCCTCATGGACGCTGACTCCGGCCGGGTACTCTATGAGAAAGACGGATCTGTTCATATGCCGAATGCAAGTACCACCAAGATCATGACCTGCATCCTTGCAATCGAGAGCGGAAGGCTTGACGAAACTGTGACCGCCAGCGCCTATGCCGCTTCCCAGCCCAAGGTGCATCTTGGTATGAACGGCGGCGAACAGTTCCGTCTTTTGGATCTTCTGTATTCCCTCATGCTGGAATCTCACAATGATTCTGCCGCAGCCATTGCGGAACATATCGGCGGAAGCATCGAAGGCTTTGCAGACATGATGAATGATAAGGCAAAGGATATCGGCTGCACGGACACCTACTTCATCACTCCAAATGGCCTGGATGCGAAAAACAGCGGCGGTGTTCACGGGACCACGGCTTGTGATCTGGCTCTGATGATGAGCTATTGTCTGAAAAATGAAACCTTTCTTACAATCACACAAACTGCCAACTATTCCTTTGCAAACCTTGCCGGGACGAAACAGTATTCCTGTTATAATCACAATGCTTTTCTTACTATGATGGACGGCGCACTTAGCGGAAAGACCGGATTTACCGGAAATGCAGGTTATTGTTACGTGGGAGCGCTGCGCCGTGACAACCGTACCTTCGTAGTGGCTCTTCTTGCCTGTGGCTGGCCCAATAATAAGAGCTATAAATGGTCGGACACCAAAGCATTAATGAACTACGCACTGAACAATTATCAATATCAGGAGGTGTTCCAGCACCAAAAGGCTCTTGCACCGATTCCGGTAGAAAATGCCCGCCCGGCGGACTGGAAGCTCCATCAGCCAGTCTATATCACACCAACGATCGAAGATGCCGAACTAAACATTCTGAAGAAAGAATCGGAACAGATAAATGTCCTCTATGATCTCCCGGATACACTGGCAGCTCCCCTCAAAGCCGAAACCCGGATCGGAACTGTAAGCTACTACTTGGGAGAGCAGTGTATCAAAGCATATCCCGTTATGATAAAAGAAAATATACAACGGCTGACAGCAGGCTGGTATTGCAGCTATGTATTGAGAATTTTTTTTATGATAAAAAATTAACAATTTGCTGGTTACCTATTGCCTTACGCCTCCAAATGTACTATAATGCTACTTGGTGAAAATTGTTTTAAATTTATATATGGAGGTTAAACTATGAGTAATACTACTGATACTTTGGCCAGACAAAGGCTGCTTCGCCTGCTGGACGAAAAGAGCTTTATGGAAATCGGCTCTCAGGTGACAGCGAGAAGCACAGACTTTAATCTTGGCCAGACAGACACCCCTTCGGACGGTGTGATCACCGGCTACGGACTGATCGACGGAAACCTGGTGTATGTATACAGCCAGGATGCGGCCGTATTGAACGGTACCGTAGGCGAGATGCACAGCAGGAAGATCACAGCCGTCTATGATATGGCAATGAAGATGGGAGCTCCGGTCATCGGCTTTATCGACTGCGCAGGAATCCGCCTGCAGGAGTCCGTGGATGCCCTGGAGGCAATGGGCGCCATCTATGCCAGACAGACTATGGCCAGCGGTGTGATTCCGCAGATCTGCGCTGTGTTCGGCAGCTGCGGCGGCGGGCTTACCGTGATTCCGGCATTAAGTGATTTTACTTACATGGAGAAGAATGGGAAGCTGTTCGTGAATTCTCCCAATGCCATACCCGGGAATACGAAGGAGAAGTGTGATACCTCCAGCGCAGAATATCAGAGCAGCAACAGCGGCGTCGTTGACGCTGTCGGCACAGAGGATGAGATTATCAGCCGGATCCGTGAGCTTGTCTGCCTTCTTCCTCAGAACAACCTGGAGGGCGGCTGTGCATGTGAATGCAATGACGATCTGAACCGCGTCTGCGAAGGCATTGCGGGAATGAAGGGTGATACCCGTCTGCTGCTTGCCTCTATTTCCGATGAGAATGTATTTGTGGAGACCAAGAAGGATTATGCGCCGGATATGGTGACCGGCTTCATCAAGCTCAATGGCATGACCGTGGGTGCTGTGGCCAACTGCACCGAGCACTACGATGAGGAGGGCAACAAGACCGCAGAATATGAAGCTGCATTGACCGCAGGCGGCTGCAATAACGCGGCGGAGTTTGTAAGCTTCTGCGATGCCTTTGAGATTCCGGTGCTGACCCTGACCAACACAGAAGGACTGAAAGCCACCATGTGCTCTGAGAAGGGACTTGCCCGCGCGATGGCACGGATGACAAGAACCTTTGCAGACGCTACCGTACCGAAGGTGAACATCCTTATCGGCAACGCATACGGAAGCGCCTATGTCGTCATGAATTCCAAGTCCATCGGTGCAGACCTTGTCTATGCATGGGATACGGCCAAGGTCGGAATGATGGATGCGAAGCTGGCAGCCTCCATTATGTATGAGAAGGAGAGCGCAGACGTTATTGCCGAGAAGGCCAAGGAGTACGATGCGCTGCAGTCCAATGTTCTTACTGCTGCAAGAAGAGGCTATGTGGATCTTGTCATCGCACCGGAAAATACCCGGAAGTATGCGGTTGCAGCCTTTGAGATGTTATATACCAAGAGAGTGGAAGAACCCATGAAAAAGCATGGAGCAAAATAAAGGATGAGGATTATGAGAAAAAGAATAATAGCAGTGTTCTGTATCTGCATGTGCGTCCTTGGCCTGGCTGCATGCGGAACGGATCCCAAGTCTGTGGATTACAACGGAAAGACCTATGCGGAGCTGGAAGAGTATGCCAAGACCACATGGGAGGGGATCAAGTCCATGGACCTTAGCCAGATGGAGCCGATCGTAGCTGAGATCGACGCCATGTCGGAAGCGGAACGGATCGCCCTGATGAAGGCAAACGAAGGCCTGGAGGAGAATTATCTCCTGATCAAGAGCTGGATCGCTGTCAGCAAAGAGGCTGGAACATACGTGGATATCGATTCCTTCAGCGTCACAAAGACCGGGAAGACCACAACCACTGAGCTGCTTGTGAAGTTTGACAAACGGTCGGTCATGATGTCCATCGTTTATAAGAACAGAGATATGTCGGTAGAGACCACAACGGTGGAGCTGGTGTACACCACCGGTGAGAAAATGCAGAAGGCTGCATTAAACACCGTTATGGGTATGGGAACCGTATTTGTCATGCTGATCATTATCTGCCTGATCATTTCCCTGTTCCGGTTCATCCCGGTTCTGGAGGATAAGCTGAAGAACCGCAAGGCGGATGGACAGGAGAAAGCGGCAGTAGGAACGCAGCCGACAGCGGCAGCAATTCCCGAGGCGGCAATCTCGGAAGCAGAGACAGACAATCTTGAATTAGTAGCAGTGATCGCGGCTGCCATTGCAGCAAGCACCGGACAGTCTACGGATGATTTCGTAGTACGTTCCATCAAACGAAGATAAGATCATTTAGGAGGAAGAATCATGAAAAACTATACAATTACAGTGAATGGAAATGTTTATGATGTTACCGTAGAGGAAAACGGCCAGGGAGCAGCTCCTGTTGCACCACGGAAGGCTCCTGCGATGCCAAAGGCCGCAGCACCGGTTGCAGCTCCTGCTCCGGCAGCAGCACCGGCCCCCGCAGCAGGCGGAGCGGGCAGCATTAAGATCGAAGCCGGGGCAGCCGGAAAGGTATTCAAGATCGAATCCAAGCCGGGCGCACAGGTGAAGCTGGGCGATACGGTTCTGGTACTGGAGATCATGAAGATGGAGACCCCGGTTGTAGCACCTAAGGACGGTGTGATTGCCAGCATCGATGTGAACGAGGGACAGAGTGTGGAAGCCGGTGAACTGTTGGCAACCATGAATGAATAATTTAGGAGGTTGACCTTTTATGACTTATGTAGTTGAGACAATGGGAAACCTCATTCACCAGACGGCATTTTTCAACCTGACCTGGGGGAATTTTGTCATGATCCTGGTTGCCTGTGTTTTCCTGTATCTTGCAATTGCCAGGGGCTTTGAGCCGCTGTTGCTGGTGCCTATCGCATTCGGCATGCTGCTGGTGAATATGTTCCCGGATATAATGATGACCCTGGAAGAAGCGGATGGAGGCGCTGCGGGACTCCTGCATTACTTCTATCTGTTAGATGAATGGTCCATCCTGCCGTCCCTGATCTTCCTGGGCGTAGGCGCTATGACGGACTTCGGCCCGCTGATCGCCAATCCCAAGAGCTTTCTTCTGGGTGCGGCGGCGCAGTTTGGTATCTATGCAGCCTACCTGATCGCTATTTTGCTCGGCTTTACAGATAAGGCAGCGGCAGCTATCGCTATCATCGGCGGAGCGGACGGCCCTACCTCTCTGTTCCTGGCCAGTAAGCTGCAGCAAACGGGTCTGATGGGACCTATCGCAGTGGCGGCTTATTCTTACATGGCACTGGTACCTATCATCCAGCCGCCTATTATGAAGCTTATGACTACCAAGGAGGAGCGGAAGATCCGTATGGACAACCTGCGTCCGGTCTCAAAGCTTGAGAAGATCCTGTTCCCCATTGTTGTTACCATCGTGGTTGTGCTGGTACTTCCCACCACAGCTCCGTTGGTTGGTATGCTGATGCTTGGTAACCTGTTCCGTGAGAGCGGCGTGGTTCGCCAGTTGACCGATACGGCATCCAACGCACTGATGTACATCGTTGTAATCCTGCTGGGAACCAGTGTCGGCGCCTGCACCAGCGCAGAAGCCTTCCTTAACCTGCAGACCATTAAGATCTTTGCACTGGGACTGATCGCATTTGCGTTTGGAACCGCTGCCGGCGTGCTGTTCGGTAAGATTTTGTGCAAGGCGACCCACGGACAGGTGAACCCGCTGATCGGTGCAGCCGGAGTTTCTGCTGTTCCTATGGC
>CAKSAI010000159.1 GCA_934434905.1 uncultured Lachnospiraceae bacterium
GTTGGCTATTCTTGTAATTCTGATTCTTACAGGTGTTTATAAAAACGGCAGAACGAGAGAATATACGGAGCAGTGGCTTGATAAGAACACCGCAGAGAAATATGATAATAATATTTTCGATCATATTACGATTACGAAGATCTATTCCAACTGTTTCTTTGCAAAAACCGTGATTCCTATGCCTTATGAGATCAAGTTAAACGGTACCCTTTCTGACGAGTGGTGTGTGGGCGATCAGATTACCTGCACCTACGATAACACCTATTATGACAAGGAGAATCAGCGTGTAGAGTGTGATTTCTCAGCAGTAGAAGCAAGTGATTGGCAACCTGAACCCAATCAAGATTATAAGCCCGTTATTTATCTTTATCCCCCAAAGGAGATGCAGGTGTCTGTTAATTTGACTGTTGACGGCAAACTGACCTGCACCTATCCGTCATACGGTGATGGCTGGAAAGTAACAGCATTGCCTGATGGCACCCTTATTGATGCCAACGGACAGACCTATAATTATCTCTATTGGGAAGGCGAAACCTATGCACAGTATGATCTATCCAAAGGATTCTGTGTAAAGGGTGAAGACACTGCCGCCTTTTTAGAAGATGCTCTGGATAAGCTCGGTCTTACCCGTCGTGAGGCGAATGAGTTTATCGTGTACTGGCTGCCTTTAATGGAAAAGAATCCGTACAATATCATTTCATTCCAGACTGACATTTACACCGATGCAGCACAGCTTGAAGTGAATCCTGCACCGGACACACTGATTCGTGTGTTTATGGCGTGGCAGCAAACAGACTCGTTTGTAGAACTTCCTGAACAAGAACTCTCTGCTCCCAAGCGCAGCGGATTTACAGTTGTTGAATGGGGCGGCACTGAACTGAACAGATAAGAAGATCAGATTGATAAAGAAAAAAAGGTATGGTAGAGCAAGTAATTGTGTAAGACAAATAGACGAGGTGAATTGCAATGTGTACGCGAAATGAATTAGATGTTATTTCAAAGAAAATTGCAGCCGTATATCGGAATGTGTATGGAAAGAATCTGGTTAAGGTGATCTTATATGGCTCATATGCAAGAGGAGATTTTAACAGTGATTCTGATATAGATATGGTGGCTATTGTGCAGGGAAAACGAATCAACCTGTAAGAGCAATTAAAGCAGGTTTGGGACGAATCAGCAGAGCTGGAATTGGAATATGGTACGATTTTATCACCTACAGTTATTCCGTATGATGAATTTGAGCAGTATAAGGAAGACTTGCCGTATTATCGAAATATTGCGAATGAAGGGGTGATGATTAATGTGTGATAACCGGAAAGTATTAATGCAGTATCGCCTTGATATGGCAAAAGAACGATTAGAGTCTGCAGGAATCTGGATACCCAAAGTATCATTTAGCCCCTCGAATTGTCACAGTTCAATACCTGACTTCCATAAATGATTAAATACCCCAGTCCGCTTCTTGCTGCGATGAATTCTCCGATGACGACACCTACCAGGCACAGGCCGATATTGACCTTCATCAGGGAGAAGAGAGCCGGAATATTGGAGGGCAGGATCACCTTCGTCATGACCTGGTACTTTTTCCCGCCCAGGGCGTAGATCAGCTTGATCTTCTCCGGGTCTACCGAGGAGAAGCAGGTGTACAGGTTCAGGATGGAGCCGAAGATCGCCACAGACATGCCGGTGATGATGATGGTTCGGTAGTTGGCACCCAGCCATACGATCAGAAGGGGTGCCAGGGCGGACTTGGGAAGGCTGTTTAAGATGACAAGATACGGTTCCAGTGTCTCAGACAGCTTCCGGGAAAACCATAGCAGAATGGTGAAGGCCAGGGCGCAGACAATCACCAGGAGGAAGCTTACGATGGTTTCAAAAAGCGTGACTCCGATGTGGATAGGCAGCGTCCGGTCAGCCATCATCTGCAGGAAGCAGATGCCAATCCTGGAGGGACTGCTGAAGATAAAGGAATCGATGAATCCAAAGGTCGCGGCGATCTCCCACAGCAGGCCAAAGGTGATAAAGATAAGAAGCCGGCTGCAGGCCACAGTGCGCCGATGCTTCTTCCGGGCGGTCAGAAAACGGATCTGAGCCGCAGAAATTTCAGTCATTCTCGTTCATCTCCTTCCAAATCTCATTGAAATAATCCTTAAATTCCGGCGCGTTTCTCCGCAGCAGCGGCGACAGGTTGCTGTCGAAGGTAACCGGGAGTATGCGCTGTATCGTGCCGGGACGTCTGGTCAGTATGATAACGCGGCTCGCAAGGCTCACCGCCTCGGACAGGTCATGGGTCACCAGACCAGCAGTCTTGTGTTCTTTCTTTATGATGGTTCCGATGTCATCCCCGACAGTCAGGCGTGTCTGATAATCAAGAGCGGAAAAGGGCTCATCTAAAAGCAGCAGTTCGGGCTCCAACGCCAGCGTTCGGATGAGGGCTGCGCGCTGCCGCATGCCTCCGGACAACTGGGAGGGCTTGGCATCCCTGAATTTGTAAAGGCCATAGGTCTTAAGCATGTCGGCCACGGCCTCCTTTTTTGCAGGAGTCAGCTTCTTTTGAATCTCCGGGCCCAGCAGTACATTCTGCCAGACCGTGCGCCACTCGAAGAGATGGTCGTGCTGAAGCATGTAGCCGATGGTGCCGGAGCCCGGATGGAACAGCTTTTGTCCATAAAGTAAAATGGAACCGTGTTCCGGTTCCAGTAGGCCGCTTAAGAGCGATAAAAGCGTGGATTTGCCGCAGCCGCTGGGGCCGACGACAGCCACAAACTCGCCTTTGTACACAGTGAAATTTATATTAGTCAAGGCCGGTGTCTCACCCTGCACGGTGTGATAGGAATAGCCGACCGATCTTAGTTCCAGGAGTTTTTCCATATCGATCCTCCAGATATATTCCTTACTATAATATGTAGGAGGACGCCCGATGCTACTCGCGTTCCACAGCCCGGTTTCGGAATGCCTTGGGCGAGACATGGTATTTGCGTTTAAATATGGTATTAAAATACGAGACGGAAGAGAAGCCGATGTTATTGCATATGGAAAGAATGGTCTCATCGGTGTACTGTAGCTGGAAGGCTGCCTGCTGCAGGCGGATGTCATTGAGATAATCCGTCATGGTACAGCCCATGTAATTCTGAAAGGTTCTGCACATATAGGATTTGCTGAAGTGGTAGGGCTCTAAGATCTGATCCAGACCAGCCTTCAGAAAATCATTCATGTGGAAGCGTCCAAGCAGCTCACGAAACCACGCCGGATAGTAGTCGTTATCGCGCTGTGCTTCCTCTTCAATCATGCTGTTCAAAAGAGAGACACAAAGCGTGCGCAGTACAGCCATCTTAAAATCAGAATAGATCTCAGGAACAACATGGAGCGTGGAGCTGGCGCCATGGACACGGAGGCGCTCACCAGAATGGTAGCGGAGCTGCTGAAAGAGAAGCTTGGCACGGTGGATGGCTGTGGTTCATGTAGCAGATCCACCCAGAGCGGATACCCGGACTTTGATGATGTCCGGGAGGGCGCGGACGGCGTGACTGCCGTGAAGGTTCCGCTTGTGAGGACAGCACAGAGAGATCGGCTGGACACAGGCAATCCGAAAGATCAGGTTTATACCCACGATATGTTCTCCCTTGCGGAGAGTTCCCGACTGGGCTGTGGCGTCATGGAGATGGAAAACACAACCTTTGACTGGACCCTGAATTACGATGAGATCGATTATGTGATCGATGGAACGCTCACAATCCTGAAAAATGGCAAATCTGTGACCGCTGGGCCAGGAGAGATCATCCTGATCCCAAAGGGTTCCGCCATCCAGTTCTCCGTGATGGGTAAGGCCAGGTTTCTGTATGTGACGAATCCGGCGGATTGGAATGGGCAGTAGGGTATGACAGTGGGACGGCTATATTTTTCTTGACACGATTTTCAGATTGTTTTATTATTCAAAGTAAATATATCGCGGAACAAGGAGAACGATACGTTGAGAGAAATATTTGAAAAAGCTTCCTGGATCTGGTGTAATTCCAGTCCCGGGGAGGATGAATACGGAGAATTTGCAGACAGCTTTACCTATAAGTCGGGAAGGGCGGTATTACGGATCTCTGCGGACAGTAACTATGCGGCTTACGTCAACGGCAGGCTGGCCGCATGGGGACAGTATGCCGACTTCCCCTATGATAAGGTGTACGATGAGGTGGACGTCACCGTATACTGTCGGGAGGGAGAGAATCGCCTGGCAGTGCTGGTCTGGTATTATGGCATCGACACGACCCAGGTATATTATCCGGGAAATGCAGGCGTTTTGTATGAACTGGCCTGTGGGCAGGAGATCCTGTGTGAGAGCAATGAGAAGACGCTGTCCCGTCAGAGCCGTGCCTATCAGAGCCACCGGAAGCAGCGGATCACCGAGCAGCTGGGATTTGGCTATGGCTATGACGCCACAAAGGAGGATGAGTGGAAGACTGGCATCCTGGTGGATTTCTCCCCTTCTGAAATTGTGGATCAGAATCCGACGCTTTCCCTCCGTCCCTGCAAGAAGCTGACCCTGATGCCGGAGGTGATGGGCCGGGAATGTAAGCATATCACAGATACGGATGTGATCTTTGACCTTGGCGGCGAGCAGGTGGGATTTTTGAGTTTTGTCCTTATCTCACCATGTGAACAGGATATTACGGTGGCCTACGGGGAGCACCTGGCAGACGGCCGCGTCCGCCATGAGATCGACGGCCGGAATTTCAGTATTTCCTACCGGGCGAAGAACGGGGACAATACATTTTTGAATCCCTTCCGAAGATTCGGCTGCCGGTATCTGGAAGTATACTCGGAATATCCGCTGGAGATAAGGAAAATGGCCATCGCCCCAACGCTTTATGAGCTTGCGGAGAAGGAACGACCCAGACTGACCGGGAAGCAGAATAAGATCTATGATATGTGCGTGGAGACGCTGCATCTGTGCATGCATGAGCACTACGAGGATTGTCCCTGGCGGGAGCAGGCGCTGTACACCATGGACAGCCGGAACCAGATGCTCTGTGGGTACTATGCCTTTGGCGAATACATATTCCCCAGATCCAATCTCTGGCTGATCTCTAAGGATCGGCGGGCAGACGGTCTCCTGTCCATCTGTTATCCGATGTCATGGGACTATGTGATCCCGTCCTTTACACTCCACTATGTGACAGAGTGCAGAGAGTACATGGATTACAGCGGGGATAAGGAGTTTATCAGGGAGATCTATCCCAAGCTGGTTTCCTGTGTGGAAACCTTCCTGAATCACATGGAGGATGGCCTGGTGATGCCTTTCATGGGGGAGAATTACTGGAATTTCTATGAATGGCGGAACGGTCTGGATGGTGTGGACGAGAGAAAAAATGTGCCGGATCTGATCTTAAATGCGCTGCTGTCTGTGGCTTTGCAGAATATGGCGGCAATTGCGGCCGCACTTGAGATGGAAAACGGTTACGCCAAGCTGGCAGAAACGTTGAATATGCGGATCCATGAGGTGTTTCTGGATAAGAAGACGGGAATCTTCTATGATTTCCCGGAGCATAATTCCTATAGTCAGCTTGGCAATGCCCTCGCCGTGCTCTGTGGAGCCGCAGAGATAGAGGAAGCACAGGCTGTCTGTGAACGATTGGAAAAGGATGCGGATATGACGCCCATTTCCCTTTCCATGAAGTGCTTCAAATATGACGCCTGGCTGAAGGTGGACCGGGAGCGGTATGCGTCGGTTGTGCTTACGGATATCGAGGACACCTATACGCCTATGATCGAATACGGAAGCACCACCGTGTGGGAGACGGAGCTGGGTGAAAAAGATTTCGACAATGCCGGAAGCCTGTGCCACGGATGGAGCGCGCTGCCGATTTATTATTATCATATCCTGCAGGGATAATGGGGATTTTCTTGCGCTTTTATCTCGATTGTGATAAGCTTATTCTATGAGTAATACGGAAAGCAGGTGAGCAAAATGGCTCAGATAACAGTTTATCACGGCTCGGAGATCAGCTGAAGGTGGTGGATCTGAATGACTGCGGAGTTCTGGCCTGGATTGCGGAGATAGCCGCAAATCGCGGAACGGAGCAGGAAGCGACGGAAGCTTTGGGGGATAAGATCGTAACATATTACAGAATGAATACAGACGCCTGTGATGTAATAAAAGGATATCGGGCAGATGACAGCTATACGCAGGTAATGGAAGCTTTTTTACAGAATCAGATAAATGTATTTGAAGTGGAACGACTATTTTACAAAGGTGCCTTGGGAAACCAGATTTTCTTGAAATCGGCAAAGGCGTTTGATTGTGTGAAATGGGTGGATTCTTATCCGGTTGTGTGCACAGAGGAAGATAAGAGAGCGGATTTTCTGGCCAGGCGTGAGGTGAATCATTTCCTGTCACAGCGGACGAAGGCAATTTTGCTGGAGGGCTATGAGGTGCCGGGAGTCACGGCGCGTTATGCCATACAGAACCGGCTTGTGTATGAGAAGGAGAGTGGCGGCTATGCAGACACCAGCATACGATGAGAGTTATTTTGGCAGCATGATAAAAAAGCATCGGTATCTTTTTAAGCTGATCGCGCGGAACTGTCAGGATGCTTTTTTGATGATCACCAGATATATGACAGGAGATTATCGGCGATACATGGATATGGGGAATCCACTGTATTTGAACAAGACGCCGAAGCAGATATTGGGAAGCCTTGGCGTGACCATTGATCCAAAGGCGGAGATCAGTATGGCATACGATGAGTTTATTATGGAATGGATGGCGGATATTTACACCACCATGCAGTGGAAGTATGGCATTTCCTCCGAAGAGTTGGTGAGAAAGATAAAGCCAGAGGAGCTGTACCAGAAATATTATCCGCTGCATGAGGCGTCTCTGAGCAACGGAATGGAAAAGCTGTTGAAAATATACCAGATAGCCTAAATGATATAAAAATAAGATGTTTCAAGTAGATGTCTCTGTTTCAGATTTGGCAGGTAATTGTCCATTTCGTTGGCAACATTGTTGACATCCTGATTTACCAACAGACAGATCGCTAATTTTGTGGCGGAGGGATATCTGGAGTGGGTATGTCATGGCAGTTATTGGTTACAGTGTAAGGGGTATGAGAAGCCCAGAGAATATGCAGCCCCAGGATTATAATAAAATTGTCACGGATTTTGGGGAATATAATATCTATGATGTGGACAGGAGCGTATGCGACTGTATCCGTTTCCGCAAAGAAATGG
>CAKSAI010000160.1 GCA_934434905.1 uncultured Lachnospiraceae bacterium
CGCACTGGAGTTGGTGGAAAAACTTTCGGAGAAGCAACAGAATAATCATGCCGGACGCCATCATGAACGTTATGTGATCAATGGGCGGAAGTGCTATATTGTAGGGATAAATCTGACCTACTTAAATGAGTTTTATTTTATCTGTGATCTGGCCGGAAGTATTATGTGCCATCAGAAGCTGCATTTTGATTACACGTTTTCCAAGAAGGATTTTGACTCTTTGCTGGATCAGATCGAAGCGAAGATCAGGGAGTTGCTGCCCTCTGGTGACAGCGAGTATGTGTTTGTACTGTCCGTCCCCGGTCAGATTTCATCGGATACCAATATTCTGCTTGCATCTGCCCGTATGGAAGGTATGGTCGGAACGAATCTGTCGCAGGTTATATATGAACGATTTGGGAAAGCAAGCCTTGTGAGTAACGATGTGAATTATATGCTACGAGGAAAAATTCTTCATAGAATGGACGATTACTCTGTATTTTGCTTTGTCAGCTATGGTATTGCACTTTCTGTCCTGCATAACGGAAATATCATTACCGGTTATCGCGGCTATGCCGGCGAGATCGGTAAAAATGTAGTCAACGGGCAACTGTTGAAGTCCATCACAACTATACATTTCTTTTATGAAGAAGGAAAGAAAATTAAGCCGGATCTATCCATAGAAGGGATTGTGGAGCTTTACAACAGCAATCAGGAGTATAAGGCCATTATCCTTAAGTCGGCAGAGTATCTGGCTCAGGCTCTCTGCAATTTCGGAAATATCCTGGCTTATCAGAGTATTTCGTTTGGAGGAATTATCACGGAGTTTGGAGAGGAGTATTTCGATGTGATAAAGCGATATTTTACAAAATATTCCAGTGTTCCGGTTCACATCTCCTATTATAAGGATGTGAGCCCGGAATATGGAATGATCAAGAGTGCCCACGAAATGATCATAGATAATATTTTGCAAGCAAGGACAGATAGCGGGTTTCAGGAAGTGAAGGAGGCATAAGCATATGATATTGGAAAATGCGATCATTGGCGGTCAGCGGAAAGCGATCGCTTTTGAGGCTGGAAAAATGATTGATGTTGCGGAGGCAAAGGAGAATACGCGTATTGATCTGAAAGGGAAAAGAGTGATCCCCGGATTAGTAGATATCCATTCTCATGGCTGCGCCGGGTATGATACCATGGATGCCGATTTTGAACCCATGTGCCGTTTTTATGCGGAGCATGGAACTACGTCATGGTTCCCGACCACGATGACAATGAGCTACGAGAGCCTAAAAAGGGTCACAGAAGCACAAACGGACTTCCCCGGAGCGAATATTTTGGGACTTCATTTTGAAGGGCCATATATTTGTGAGAAATACAAGGGAGGACAAAAGGCGAAATACATTCAGCTGCCCTCCCTCGATAAATTCAGGCAGTTTAAAAATGTAAAAATGATAACGATGGCGCCTGAGGTAGAGGGAGGGATGGAGTTCATCCGACGTGTATCGGGAGACTGCGTCGTATCTCTGGGACATACTTCTTGTGATTACGAGACTGCCATGAGAGCCATCGATGCCGGAGCCAGATGCCTTACGCATACCTTTAACGCGATGCCGCCGCTGCTTCATCGTGAGCCGGGTCCCATCGGAGCCGCCATTGATAAGGACATTTATGTGCAGTTTATCTGTGATGGATTCCATATCGCGCGGCCGGTTATTATCGGTGCATATCGGATCTTTGGGCCGGAAAAAATGGTTCTGATCAGCGACAGCGTCCGCTGCGCATATTTGCCGGATGGAGATTATGATGTCGGCGGTACCACGGTACATCTCAGAAACCGCCAGATCCGACTGGATGACGGTACGATCTCCGGAAGCTGTGCAACGCTTTGGGACTGCGTAAAAAAAGCTGTTGCATTTGGCATTCCATTCGAGGATGCGGTACGGATGGCTACACGCACTCCGGCGGAATTGATGGGAGTGAAAAAAGGAAGGTTGGAGCCAGGATGGGATGCCGATCTGTTGATCATTGATGACGATATGGAGATCCATACGGTCATAATCAATGGAAATGTATTTTGGCAGAGAACACCTTAAAAAATATATGTTAGTAGGAGGTTCTATGTATAAGATAGGAGTTGATCTGGGCGGCACGAATATTGCAACGGGTGTCGTTGATGATGATTATAAAATAATTGGAAGATCTGTTTCCAAAACAAATCCTGCAGATACCACAGAGGAAATGATAGATCATATTGTAAGAACCGTATATGACGCGATGGACACTGCCGGTGTAGCGCTTTCCGATATTGATGGAGTAGGGATCGGAATTCCGGGGGCAGTTGATTCAGCGCACGGGATTGTGGAATACGCTTGTAATCTTGGCTTTCAGAAGGCAGCTGTTGCAGATATGCTCTCAGAAAAAATGAGGAAACGGGTTTGCATTGAGAATGATGCAAATGCGGCGGCCATCGGGGAATACGTTGCAGGCGCGGGGAAGGGTGCCGAAATCTTTATCGCAGTGACCTTGGGTACGGGTGTCGGAAGCGGGATTCTCATCGACGGTAAAATATTTTCCGGCAGCAATTATGCGGGGGCGGAGCTTGGGCATACCTGTATTGAGATGAACGGGGAAATGTGCAAATGCGGAAATTATGGCTGCTGGGAGGCATATGCTTCCGCGACAGCTCTGATCCGGCAGACAAAGTATGCGATGAAACGGTATCCGTCAAGCAAGATGTGGGAGTTATGCCGGAATCGGTTAGAGCAGGTGACAGGAGAAACGGCCTTCGCTGCAATGCGGATGGGAGATGAAGCCGGGAAAATGGTGGTGAACACTTATTGCGAGTATGTAGCAGTGGGGATTTCCAACATTATCAATACATTTCAGCCGGATGTCATATGTATCGGCGGAGGAATCGCTAATCAGGGGGACACGCTGCTGGAACCTGTGAAGAGGATTGCCAATGGGAATGACCATGCGCGGAATCTAAAAAAGAAAACGGATATACGGATTGCCCAGCTTGGCAATGATGCAGGGATTATTGGCGCCGCATATGTAGGAATTACATATTAGTACATCATGAGAGACATCGTTAACAGGGAGGAAAATATGGAGCTAGCCTGGATCTTGCTACGTCAAAATATTATAATGGTGATTTACATGGTGATCGGGTATTTTCTATACAGTAAAAAGCTCATTACCAAGAATGGAAGCGGGGAGCTTGGGAAGCTGGTGCTGTACATTGTAATGCCTGCAGTCATCATAAAGGCATATATGATGGACTTTTCATTACAGGCGCTTCGGAGGCTTGGACTTTCCATGGCGGCGGCAGCTGTGTGTTTGCTGCTTTCCATGCTCGTATCACGGCTTGCATTCAGAAAACACCCCATTGAGCATTTTGGATGCGCTTTTTCTAATGCCGGGTTTATTGGAATTCCCTTGATCCAGGCTGCACTGGGGAGAGAGGCGGTATTCTATGTATCCTCCTTTGTGGCATTTCTTAATATTTTGCAGTGGACGTATGGGGTCTATGTTATGACGGGGGACAGGAAGCGTATTTCTGTTAAGAAAATCGTCACAAATCCGGTAGTGATTGGATTTATGATCGGCATCGCAGTATTTTTTCTGCCTGTGCAGCCGCCGTTGGTTCTCACTTCTGCGGTGAACGCAATTTCTGCTATGAATGCACCGATGGCTATGATTATTCTGGGGATTTACTTGGCACAGCTACCGCTGAAAGAGATGTTAAAAGGAAAACATGTATATCTGTGCACGTTGCTGCGGCTTGTTGTGATTCCATTGCTTTCCATGGCAGTATTGAGTTTGATCCCGGCAGAGTACAATGTGATCAAGATGGCGGTGTTGATTGCAGCGGCAGCTCCAGTTGGATCTAATGTAGCGATATTTGCACAGATAAATGAAAAGGATTATACCGAGGCAGTGAAGAGTATCTGTATATCTACGGTATTATGTATTTTTACGATGCCCATGATCGTGTGGATAGCCAATACGCTCTGGAAATAACTGGACGGATATAGAAATAGAAAACTTTCCTCAATAGAATACATGGTTACCGATCACGGTACCCTGGATGACTCCGGTATTTCTACGGAAATAAAGGCAGTTTAAGGTAATGTTGCCGGCGAGAACTTCAGTGGCGGCCCGAACGCATTCCTGGGAAGCCCCGCGGCTAAGGACTGTAGCGTAGCGGCCACTGGCTACCGGCGAGAACTGTCCACTCTGGTAGATGACCTCTACCAGAGTGTTGGGGAAGTAGCTGCTGCGGACGCGGTTTATGACTACGCTGCCTACCGCCAGCTTGCCTTCGTAGATCTCGCCGCCGGCCTCACATTCGATCAGTGCCGCCAGCATGCTGATATCATTTTCATCTCCGCCGGTGAAGGGCGGCAGTTGTTCCTCCTGCCGCTTAATCTCTTCCAGACGCTTGGCATCCTCAATGGCCTTCTGCTTCTCAAGCTCGGCCTCGTAGGCACGCTGCTTCTTCAACTGTGCCTCGTAATCCGCTATATCGCTCTTGGTATCTGCAATCTGCTGATTGCTCTTGTCGATCTTATTCTGCACCTGTGTCAGTAAGGTTTTCACCTTCGCAAGCTTCTCTTCCTGCTGATTCGCCAACTCTGTCAGAGCCTGACGGTCTTCCTTAAGACGTGTTTCGCGCGCAGTGATATCTTCCTTTAACTGTCGAAATTCCTCCAGCATTTTACGGTCATAGCTGTACATGCTCTCCACATACTGGGTGCGGTTTAAGAAATCTGCAAAATCGCTGGCGGAAAGCAATACCGCAAGCAAAGATTCATCTCCGTTTTCATAGAAATAACGGATGCGTTTTTTCATATTTGAATATTGCGCTTCTTCTTCCTGCCGGGCTGTCTCAAGTTCTTGTTCGGTGTTTAAGATATCCTGCTCGGTTTGCTGCTGCCTGTCCGCAAGCTCTGTAAGCTCTTGGGCCAAGGCGCTAAGCTGGCTGTTCAACTGGGACAACTGGCCAGAGAGATATGTCTTGTCGTTCTGAAGATCCTCAAGTTCCTGCCGGCTGTTCTCCTGTTCCTGCTCAAGCTTGTTGATGTTGTCGTTAACCTTATCGATCTGCTTCTGTGTGGCAGAGACCGGAAGGCATGCCAATATTCCTGCCAGAAGCAGGATGATAGCCGTATTTATTATGGAGTGGAGTTTTGTTTTCATTTTCATGATCGCTCCGTTCTATGGTTTCGCTTTACGGTTCCTTTGTTGCATTTTACATGATTTGAAAAATTATTTCAATAGGTTTCGGAAACGTCAAAAAATTAACAAAGTTTCTATTGCACTTCTGAAACATGTGTGATATGATAAGGTCAGGTTTCAGAGAAAGAGAGAAAGAGACTGTGTAGTAAGCAACCAGACCTTGTAACCTGACTTGTCTGGCGGAGCACATCTTTTTTTTTGGAAAAGATTGTTAAAAAAATAACATTCTCGATGTAGCCGCTGACAATGTAACAGAACAGGGAAAATATGAAAAGGAGAGAGAAGTATGTCAAGGAAAGTAGTTTTAGCAGGCGCATGCCGTACGGCCATAGGTAAAATGGGTGGAGCGTTAAGCACAGTACCGGCAGCAGATCTTGGAGCGGTAGTGATCAAGGAAGCATTGAACAGAGCAGGCGTGAAGCCTGAGCAGGTGGATGAAGTCATGATGGGCTGTGTCATCCAGGCAGCGCAGGGCCAGAACGTAGCAAGACAGGCTTCTATTAAGGCAGGACTTCCCATTGAGGTTCCGGCATTTACACTGAATGTTGTCTGCGGTTCCGGTTTGAAATGTGTCAACGAGGCGGCAGCCCTGATCATGGCTGGCCAGGCTGACATCGTGGTAGCAGGTGGTATGGAGAACATGTCCCTGGCACCCTATGCACTGACAAAGGCTCGTTTCGGTTATCGTATGAACAACGCTACCATGATCGATACCATGGTGAATGACGCGCTGACAGATGCATTCAATCATTATCATATGATGATCACCGCAGAGAACGTAATCGATAAGTACGGCATCACCCGTGAGGAGCTGGATGAGTTCTCCGCTAACAGCCAGCAGAAATGCGAGAAGGCTATGGCAGAGGGCAAGTTCAAGGATGAGATCGTACCGGTTCCGGTGAAGGTGAAGAAGGATATCGTTATGTTTGATACGGACGAAGGTCCCCGTCCGGGAACCACTGCAGAGTCCCTGGCGAAGTTAAGATGCTGCTCCGGTAAGGAAGGCGGTTCTGTAACAGCAGGTAATGCTTCCGGTATCAACGACGGCGCGGCTGCCATCGTAGTGATGAGCGAAGAGAAGGCGAAGGAGCTGGGTGTTACACCTATGGCAACCTGGGTTGCTGGTGCTCTTGGCGGTGTTGAGCCTGAGATCATGGGTGTTGGCCCTGTTGCATCTACCAAGAAGGTATTTGCCCGCACCGGCCTTACCATTGATGATATGGATCTTGTGGAAGCAAATGAGGCTTTTGCTGCACAGTCCATCGCAGTTGCCAGAGATCTGAACTTTGACATGAGCAAGGTGAATGTCAACGGCGGAGCAATCGCTCTGGGTCATCCGGTTGGAGCAAGCGGATGCCGTATCCTGGTAACACTGCTTCACGAGATGCAGAAGCGCGATGCCAAGCGTGGATTGGCTACCCTTTGCATCGGCGGCGGAATGGGATGCTCCACCATCGTTGAGAGAGACTAATATAGGATAGAGACGGTAAGAGAAGCATGGGAGACTATGCTTCTTGCGTCTTGTAGGCTTACTGTGAAAGGAAGGAGCGCTGAGACATAAATGTGATGCGATCCGGGAGCTTTCATTACATATGAGCAAAATGATCAGGATTCTTTGAGGATTCTGGAATCATTCAAAAATAATCATGAAATAAAACAGGAGGAATATATCATGAAAGTAGGAGTTATTGGCGCAGGAACAATGGGACAGGGCATTGCGAAGGCATTTGCACAGGTGGAAGGATACGAAGTAGCACTCTGCGATATCAAGCAGGAATGGGCAGAAGGCGGCAAGAGCAAGATCGCCAAGGGATATGCACGTCTTGTGGAAAAAGGAAAGATGACCCAGGAAGCGGTGGATGCGATCCTTGCCAAGATCACACCGGGCTTAAAGGAAGATCTCTGCGCAGACTGCGATCTGATCGTAGAAGCTGCATTTGAGAATATGGA
>CAKSAI010000161.1 GCA_934434905.1 uncultured Lachnospiraceae bacterium
GCATGTGCATGAAGGAGGCTGTGAATCCCAACTATCTCCTGTCATTGATTCGATTCCATTTTACAGATACTTCCCGCTCCTCCTTAGTACAGAGAGACAGTACATACCCGCCATCCAGCTTCCACTGCATGAAATACCCCGGTCGGCTGCACGAGATCCGGTCCGGCGAACGCCACAGCCTGGCACCTTCTGCGACTGCACTTCCTTCTTCTGCAACTGCACTCCCATCTTCCGCGACTGCACTTCCTTCTTCTGCAACTGCACTCCCATCTTCCGCGACTGCCTTTCCAGCTTCTATGCTCTCCCGAAGCCGAAAGTCCACTGTATCCAAGGGAATCCGCAGTCCCTCCCCGGTCATCTTGATAAAGCTTTCCTTCAGCGTCCACAGTTCCAGAAATCGTTCAACCGACTCCGGCTGTTCCTTCACATAGACCTGCTCTTTCACATATGCCTGCTCCCACGGGCTCAGCACGCGGTGCATGATACTGTCCTTCACCCGGCGTCCGGTCTCCACATCCACTCCCACCGGCACATCCGCAAGGGCGCAGACTGCCATGCCGCTGCAATGACTGATATTAAAAAAGATGGGAAGCTCCTTAAAGCAAGGCTTCCCATTCGCCATAAGCGCAATCATATCTTCCGTGAAGTCAATCTGATATTCTTCCTTCAATGCCTGTGCAAGCAGCCTGCGGCCATGCCAATGCTGCTGCGCCGCTCTGCAGGGTTCAAAGCGCCTGCAGTAGATCACTACATGATTCTTCACGCCACTTCTCCTTCATTATATCATGTGCAAATGCGGCACATGATCAGTATTCGCCGTTCGCCAATCATGCAAGCATGTTGGCTCTCTTGCGCTCATTACATTATCACACCACTATTTCTGCAGCACATGCAAAACCCAGATTCCGGTCAGATACACCAGGCAGGCCAGCAACATAAATATAATGAAATGAAAGCCCACACCCAGGATAATGTTCAATAGCAGCACCGCCCCGTGAAGCCAGATCGGGGAACGGCAAAGGCACACCGCCAGAACCACCTCCAGCACCACAACCAGAAGCGCCGTGATCACAGGTACCTTACACAGGAATATCCCCAGCAATAGCACTGCCAATAGAACCAGTACCGCACCAAGAAGCCACAGCTCACACCTGTATTTCTGCACGAAGCTCCTGCATTTTCCCAGAAGCTCTTTCCCGCCACTTTCCTTTGCCGGCTGCTCCTTGTGTACAAACTCTCTTATGACAGGCTCCTGCTCCTGTCCCTTTCCGTTTTTGTTCTTTTCGTCCATACTATTCTCCATTCTGTATCTTAAAAGCTTCTGATCTGGTCTTCGTCATCCCCGGCATCCTCCACGAACCGGATAACTACATAATAACCGAAGGAATCATTGACTGCCACATACGCACGTTCTCCGACCTTCTTCCCCATTATGGCCTTCCCCAGCGGGGAATCGATACTGATCCGGCCTTGGAGAGAATTGCCGCGCACCGTAGTCACCAGCTTGTAGGTCTCCGTCTCGTCGTCATCCTCCATATAGAGTGTTACTCTCTTATTGATACCGACCTCATCCTCTCCGGAATCGTCGGATACGATCTTCGCCGTCTTCACCATCCGCTCAAGGTAACGAATGCGGCTCTCATTGATATTCTTGTCCTTCTTTGCCGCATGGTATTCAAAGTTCTCGCTGAGATCCCCATGGGCGCGGGCTTCCTTTACCGCCGCGATGGCTTCCTTGCGCACCACCAGCTTGCGGTACTCGATCTCTTCTTCTATCTTCTTGATATCATTTTGGGTCAGCTCATCATACATGGTTCGTTCCGTCCATTTCCCTAATATAGAGTAACTATTCAGAGCCACATTTGCGAAATCGCCCTGGCTCTGAATACTCTGAATAATTACAATATATCATACTTTGAATGTAAAAAAAAGTAATAAGAAAAATTTTTTTAAAAAAGGATTGAAAAAAGAAAAAGAATCGGGTATAATAGTCGAGGATTGAGGGACAGTAGTCCTGAAACCTTAGCCAAAATAGCGCAGTTGGTAGCGCAACGCATTCGTAATGCGTGGGTCGGGGGTTCGAGTCCCCCTTTTGGCTGTCTACCAAGCGGCAAAGAAGCCCGGAAATGTAATGTTTCCGGGCTTTTTCTTTTCTCCAAAATTGAAAATGGGGCAGAATTCTATTTTCCCTCTTCCTGCGGCATAATCCCGGCCGCAGACTGCTCCAAAGCCGCCCTGGCACGGTTCAACTCTGCGGCCTGTTCGGCCGTCATGTTGGCTGGCTTGGTTGTCGCAACAAGCTTCTCTAAGTAAGTGAGATCCTTCTTGACCTGCTTCTTTGTCTCCTTGTCCATGGTCTTTTTCGCATTGGTATATGCTGACCGTACCCGGCGCGCATAGAGTTCTGCGTTGTTGTGGGCATCAATATGTCCCTTCCGCTCTCCATCCGTAGCCTCGTACTCCGCCGCCTCCCGGATGGCCCGCTCGATCTCTGCGTCAGACATGTTTGAACTGGAGGTAATTGTGATCTGCTGTTGCTTTCCGGTACCCAGATCCTTGGCTGACACCTGCACGATCCCGTTGGCATCGATATCGAAGGTCACCTCGATCTGCGGCACGCCTGCCGGAGCAGCCTTGATTCCCTTCAGCATAAAGTTACCCAAAAGCTTATTGTCCCTGGTAAACTGACGCTCCCCCTGGAACACCTTGATGTCCACCGAGGTCTGAAAATTCGCTGCCGTAGAGAATATCCTGCTGTGCCGTGTCGGAATCGTCGTGTTCCGCTCAATAAGTCTAGTGGCTACACCGCCTACTGTCTCGATGGAAAGAGACAAGGGCGTAACGTCCATCAGTATGATCTCGTTGGCAGCCGTACCCGCCGGTAGCTGACCGCCCAGCTTGCCGCCCTGCACTGCTGCCCCCTGGGCCACGCACTCATCGGGATTGATATTCTTGGAAGGCTCCTTGCCCGTAAGCTGCCGCACCTTCTCAATAACTGCCGGCATACGGGTAGAGCCGCCCACCAGAAGTACCATACCGAGCTCTGCGGCAGAAACGCCGGCGTCACTTAAGGCCTGATGAACCGGCCCTGCGGTACGGTCTACCAGATCACCGGTCAGCCCCTCGAATACAGCTCTGGTTACCTCCATCTCCAGGTGCTTCGGCTCTCCCCGCACGGTGGTGATAAAGGGCAGATTTATGCTGACTGTGGAAGAATTCGTCAGGGACTTCTTCGCCCGCTCCGCCTCCTCACGCACCCGCTGCATGGCGGAAGCGTCTTTATTAAGATCCACCTTTTCTCTTTTCTTAAAATCAGCGACAATGTAATCTGTCAGCCGCGCGTCAAAGTCATCTCCGCCCAGATGATTGTCTCCTGCCGTAGCCAATACTTCTATAAGATTGTCCCCGATCTCGATAACAGACACATCGAAGGTTCCGCCTCCCAGATCAAACACCAGGATCTTCTGCGGGCTGCCGTGGTCCAGGCCATACGCCAGAGCTGCGGAGGTTGGTTCGTTGATGATGCGCAGCACATTAAGGCCTGCGATCCGGCCTGCGTCCTTGGTGGCCTGGCGCTGGGCGTCGTTAAAATATGCCGGCACCGTGATAACTGCCTCCGTCACCGGCTCTCCCAAATAATTCTCCGCATCCTTCTTCAGCTTCCGCAGGATCATGGCTGAAATCTGCTGCGGTGTATAGGAGACGCCGTCCACATTCGCCCGGAAGGCACTTCCCATCTCTCTTTTTATGGAAAAAAAGGTACGATCCGCATTCACTGCGGCCTGCCGCTTGGCAATATCGCCCACCAGCCGTTCGCCCTTCTTCGTAAATGCCACCACGGAGGGTGTCGTCCTGCCCCCCTCGGCATTGGTGATCACCACCGGATTGCCATTCTCCAGAACCGCCACACAGCTATTGGTGGTTCCCAGATCGATTCCAATTACTTTGCTCATATCGATTGCCTCATCATTCTCTCATCATTTTCTCCACTTTATGACTTGTGAAAGTCAAAGTCAAGGCATGCCCGGCAGAATTTATAGATTATTTAGAAAGTTTTAGATTATATTTATTTTATGTGCAAACCCTATTGACATTTTTCATCAACCGTATATAATAATCATTGCGTTGTTTATTATTATTAAACTTGGAATATACTATTAGCTTCATTCATAATAGTGTCTGTATTAACAGACATTTGAGTTTAGAAAGAAGGTTTTTTATGGATATCGGCAACCGTATGAAGGAGCTTCGCATCCAGTACGGCCTGACCCAGCAGGAACTGGCGGACCGCAGCGAGCTGTCCAAGGGCTTTATCTCTCAGTTGGAAAGGAATCTTACTTCTCCTTCCATCGGGACGCTCTTAGACATTATCCAGTGTCTCGGCACTACGCCGGCCGAGTTCTTCAATGATGAAGAGCCGGAACAGATCGTGTTCAAGGCTGAAGATTACTTCGAGAAGGACGACGAAGAGAACAAGAGCCGGATCGAATGGGTGATCCCCAATGCCCAGAAGAATGCTATGGAGCCACTACGGCTGACGCTGGAGCCCGGAGGCGCATCCCAGGTTCACGCTCCCCATGAGGGAGAAGAATTCGGATATGTGCTGAAGGGCGCAATCAAGATTTATTACGGCCCCCGCGCCTTTGTGGTGCGTCAAGGGGAGTCCTTTTATTTTAAATCCGGGAAAAAACACTACCTGGAGGCTTACGGCGGACGCCCTGCATCCCTGATCTGGGTTTCCACTCCGCCAAGCTTCTAAGAAGGAGGATACCTATGAGCAAGAAACTGATCAATTTGGAAAACATATCCAAATCCTATGATAAAACCATGGTTCTGGACGAACTGAACCTGTACATTCGTGAAAATGAATTTCTTACCCTGCTGGGACCCTCTGGCTGCGGTAAGACCACTACCCTGCGGCTCATCGGCGGCTTCGAGACGCCGGACACCGGGCGCGTGATCTTCGACGGGCAGGACATTACTGCCCTGCCCCCCAACCAGCGGCCGCTAAATACCGTATTCCAAAAATACGCCCTGTTCCCGCATATGAGTATCGCGGAGAACATCGCCTTCGGACTGAAGATCAAGAAGAAATCCAAGTCCTACATTGATGACAAGATCAAATACGCCTTAAAGCTGGTGAACCTGGACGACTACGGGAACCGCAGCGTGGACTCCTTAAGCGGCGGCCAGCAGCAGCGGATCGCCATTGCCAGAGCCATTGTCAACGAGCCGAAGGTTCTTCTGCTGGATGAGCCTCTGGGCGCCCTGGACCTAAAGCTACGCCAGGATATGCAGTACGAGTTGATCCGTCTGAAGAATGAACTTGGCATCACCTTCGTCTACGTGACCCATGATCAGGAGGAAGCGCTTACCATGTCCGACACCATCGTCGTCATGAACCAGGGCTACATCCAGCAGATCGGCACCCCGGAGGATATCTACAACGAGCCCACCAATGCCTTTGTAGCTGATTTTATCGGGGACAGCAACCTCATCGACGGCACGATGCTGGAGGATAAGCTGGTGGAGATCCTGGGTGTGAAGTTTCCCTGTGTGGACGAAGGCTTTGGGAAGAACAAGCCGGTGGATGTGGTTATCCGTCCGGAGGATGTGGAGCTGGTGGCACCGGAAGCCGGTCTTCTCACCGGGGATGTCACCTCTCTGATCTTCAAGGGCGTACACTGGGAGATCGAGGTGATGGCAGGAGGCTTCGAATGGCTGGTACACACCACGCAGATGCACCCGGTCGGTTCCCATGTGGGAATTTTAGTGGATCCCTTCAATATTCAGATTATGAATAAGCCGGAATCCAGTGATGAAAGGGCGGTGGAATTGGATGAGTAAGTTAAAACGCCAGCTTCTGGCCGGCCCCTATATCGTATGGATCATCGGTTTCATACTTTTACCGGTGGTGGTGATCCTGTACTATGCGCTGACTAATTCAGCACACCACTTTACCATGGAGAATGTCCTGACTATCGGGGAGCCCATTTACCGGAAGGCACTGTTTCTCTCCCTGAAGCTTGCCGTCATCTGTACTTTGATCTGCCTGGTGCTCTCCTATCCGTTAGCCATGATCTTAAGTGGTCTGCGCAAAAAGCACCAGAACCTGATCGTGTTCATCTTCATCCTGCCTATGTGGATGAACTTCATGCTCCGTATCCTGGCCTGGAAGCTGCTGCTTTCCAACAACGGAGTCATCAACACGATCCTAGAGACTATGGGACTTCCTTCGCTGAATATCCTGAATACCCCCACAGCGGTGGTATTTTGCATGGTTTATGACTTTCTGCCCTTTATGATACTGCCGATCTACAATTCCATGGCACGTATCAGCAAGGATATTGTGGAGGCAGCCAAGGATCTGGGAGCCGGAAGCGTTACGATCTTCTTTAAGATCATCGTGCCCCTGACATTGTCCGGTGTCTTAAGCGGCATCATCATGGTATTTGTCCCGGCGCTGACTTCCTTCGCCATCTCGGATATCATCGGCGGCGGCAAGGTACTTTTGATCGGAAACGTCATTGAGCAGGCATTTATGCAGGAATACAACTGGTATCTTGGCTCCGGCCTGTCCATTGTACTGATGATCTTCGTCATTGTCAGCATGGCGCTGATGAGTACCCGCGATAAAGAGGGAGGAGGTGCAGGCGTATGGTAAGAGGACATTTGCTTCGAAAGGGCGCAGAACGGCTCTATATGGGTCTGATATTTCTATTTCTGTACCTGCCTATCGTAGTCCTGATTGTGCTATCCTTCAATGACTCGAAGACACGGGTACAATGGGGCGGCTTCACCTTGAAATGGTATCAGCGGATGTTTGAGAGCAGCGCGATCATGAGTGCCTTCGGCACTACGCTCTTAGTTACCCTGGGTTCCGCCCTGCTTGCCACGCTCCTTGGCACCCTGGCGGCTATCGGAATTCATGCCATGAAGACCCGGAATCAGACCATCATGCTGGGAGCCACCAACATCCCGCTGCTGAATGCGGATATCGTTACAGGGATCTCCATGATGCTGTTGTTTGTGAGGTTTCTGCGGATAGAACTGGGAATCGCTACGGTTCTCATCGCGCACATTACGTTTAACATCCCTTATGTGATCTTAAATGTATTACCCAAGCTGAAGCAATGCAGCAGGAATACTTATGAGGCGGCCTTAGAC
>CAKSAI010000162.1 GCA_934434905.1 uncultured Lachnospiraceae bacterium
CCTGTAACCTGCTGGTTTATTTTTTCCTGTTCCTTATGCGGGGGGATTTTCGATTTGGCTACTACCTGCTGCATATCATGATACCGGAGCTGGTGTATACCATACTTGTTACCATATTTTTGTATTTTATTATTTTAAAGGTCAACCAGAAGCTGGAAGCCATAGAAAAAAGGAGCGCTAGTAAATTTGTTTGAAGACATCAAGGAAATCGCAAAAAAAATCATAAAATCCAGGCTGTTTATGCTTTCCCTGATCTTGCTGATCCTGTTCGTTGTTCTGGTGCAGCGCCTGTTCTCTCTGCAGATCATCCACGGGCAGGAGTATGCGGACAACTATACGCTGAATGTGGAGAGGGAGACCTCCACTGTTGGGACCAGAGGCAATATCTATGACCGGAACGGCAAGCTCTTGGCTTACAATAAGTTGTCCAATTCCGTAACCATCGAAGACAGCGGCTACTACAGCAGTGACCGGAGCAAGAATGCCCGGCTGAATACAGAGCTGGCCGAGATTATTCGGATCATCGAAGGTAACGGTGATGCCCTGGCGAATGATTTCAGCATACAATTAAATGCTGACGGAGAATATGAATTTACCGTATCGGGAACTGCTCTTACCCGTTTTCGGGCAGATGTCTACGGCTATTCCAAGACGGAGGATCTGAAGAAAAACAAGCACAAGCTTGGGTATGAGGAGAGTGAGGCCACGGCCCAGCAGATGATCGATTTTCTCCGATCCGATAAGAAGTTCGGCATTCGCTTGGAAGGCACAGATACACTGTCGGATATCGACAAGCGGGTTGGACAGCAGCTGTACAGCAGGGAGATGGCTTACAAGATCCTGGTGATCCGCTATTCCATTAACCTGAACAGCTACAAACGGTATATCACCACAACGATCGCCACCGGCGTGTCCGACAAAACGGTTGCTTCCATCAAGGAGAATTCCGACCATCTAACAGGCGTTGCGATTGCGGAGGATACGATCCGGGTGTACGTAGACAGCGAATATTTCTCCCACATCATAGGTTATACCGGGAAGATATCCCAGGAGGAATACGATGAGCTCTCCAAGGGAAATGAGGATTATACCCTGACAGACGTTATCGGAAAGTCCGGCATTGAGCAATCCATGGAGACGACATTGCAGGGAACCAAGGGCTATCAGAAGTTCTATGTGGACAGCGTCGGGCGTGTGACAGAGGTGATTGAGAGCACAGAGTCCAAGTCCGGAAACGATGTCTATCTCTCCATCGACAGTGATCTCCAGAAGGTTGTTTACAATCTTCTGGAGCAGGAGATTGCCGGTATCGTATATTCCAAGATTGAGAACATCAAGGAGTACTACAGCGACGGAAAAACCGCTTCAGACATCAAGATTCCCATCGATGATGTGTACTTTGCGCTGATCAACAACAATGTCATTGACATCAGCCATTTTACAAAAGATAACGCCAGCGGGACAGAGCGTGAGGTTTACCAGACCTTCTTGAGCAAGCAGGCAACTGTCCTGTCCGAGCTCAGAAGCCAGATGAGTTCCGGAAGCCCCACGGCCTATGGAGCGCTTGACGACGAGCAGAAGGTTTACATGAGCTATGTTCTGACGATGCTGACGAATACCGGGATCCTGAACAAGGATTCCATTGTCAAGGATAGCGAGGTATATAGGAATTGGAACAGGGAGAAGATCAGTCTCGCCGAGTACCTGCGCTATGCCATCTCCCAGGAATGGATCGATATCACCGGATTTGAGACGAATTCCAAATATTCGGACACCATGGAAATCTACGAAGCTCTGCTGGACTACATCGAAGAGCAGTTGAATACGGACAAGACCTTCAGCAAGAAGCTGTACAAATATATGATCCGCGATAACCAGATCCGGGGACGGCAGCTTTGCCTCATCCTGTTTGATCAGCAGGTGCTTGCCGACAACGAGGCGGATTATGCAGCCCTCTCAAGCGGCGCGAAAGACGCATACAACTTCCTGAAGGAGAAGATCAAGAACCTGGAGATCACGCCGGCACAGCTTGCCTTAGATCCCTGCTCCGGTTCCTGTGTCATCGTCAATCCGCAGACCGGTGAACTGCTGGCCTGTGTGACTTATCCGGGCTATGATACCAATCGGCTGGCAAATACCATGGATGCCGATTATTATAACCTGCTGCATGATGACCTTTCCTCCCCCTTCTATAACAATGCTACCCAGCAGAAGACGGCTCCGGGTTCAACTTTTAAGCCTGTGACGGCCACGGCCGCTTTGACGGAAGGGTATATCTCCACCGGAACTACCATCGTGGATAAGGGTGTGTTCGAGCTGGTGGAAAACGGACCGAAGTGTTGGATCTGGCCAAGCGGGACACACGGGCAGATCAATGTATCCCAGGCGATCCGTGATTCCTGCAACTACTTCTTCTACACGCTGGGTTACAACATGAGTCTCTCCGGTGAAACATACCAGGAGCAGAAGGGTATCGAGATACTGACGAAGTATGCGCAGCTATATGGACTGGGTGAAAAGACCGGGATCGAGATCGCGGAATCGACGTCCAATATCTCGGACGAGTATCCCATCACCTCAGCCATCGGTCAGGGTAATCACAGCTTTACAACCATAGCTCTGGCGCGGTACACTGCAGCAGTAGCAAACAATGGAAATGTCTATCAACTGACGCTCTTGGACAAGGTGACTGACTCGCAGGGAAATGTTATCGAGGATCATGGTCCGCAGCTTCTGCGCTCCATGGATACGGTCAGCAGCAGCTCCTGGAATGCGATTCATTCCGGTATGCGCATGGTAGTGGAGAACCATAAAGCCTTTCGAAGCTTTCCGGAATCGGTGGCTGTGGCGGGTAAGACCGGAACGGCGCAGATCGTGAAGACCAGACCGAACCACGCGTTGTTTATCGGCTACGCACCTTATGATAACCCAACCATTGCCCTGACTACCCGTATCGCCTATGGGTATACCTCCGCCAATGCCGCTGAGGTATCCAGGCTGATTTTGGAATATTGCTTCGGCTTTGCAACCGCCGATCAGCTTCTGACCGGCCAGGCATTGGATGTTGGCGGTGATAATACCAACAGGTTTACGGATTAATTTTTACAGGAGGTTTCATATGTCACAAACAGTTGTATTAAAAAGCAATAAATACGGCATCAACCTGATCCTTGATCCGGAGATAACCTTTGACCAGTTACTCTCCGATATTATTGCCAAGTTTAAGGAGGCGGACAGCTTCTTTAAGGAGGCCAAGGTAGTGCTCTCCTTTGAGGGACGCAGGCTTACGGAAGAGGAGGAGCGCAAGGTCCTTGCGGCCATTGAAGAAAACAGCTCCGTCTCGGTTCTGTGCATCCTGGATCCGGATCCGGAAAAGGAGCAGCGCATGAAAACAGCTCTGGAGATGAAGGAAGATGAGAATGCCACCCGAACCGGTCAGTTCTACAAGGGAACCCTTCGTTCCGGTCAGCTTCTGGAGTGTGATACCAGCATTGTGGTGCTGGGGGATGTTAATCCGGGGGCAAAGGTGATATCCAGAGGAAACATTGTTGTGCTTGGATCCTTAAAGGGAAATGCCTATGCGGGAGCTTCCGGCAATGAGCTTGCCTTCGTGGCCGCACTGGACATGGATCCGGTACAAATCAAGATCGGTGATGTCATAGGACGCAGCGCCGATCGGGCTGCCTGGGAGGGCGGCGGCAAAAAGAAAAAAAAGACTGAGCCCGGGCTGGAGCCGCAGGTGGCGATTGTAAATGACGGTAATATCTATATCGAGCCGATTACAAAAGGTCTTTTAAATAATTTATAATAGAGCTCTAGGAGGAGAAAAGTATGAGTGAAGTAATTGTTATCACATCCGGTAAGGGCGGCGTAGGTAAGACTACCACTACCGCCAACGTAGGTACCGGACTGGCACAGCTTGACAAGAAGGTTGTTCTGATCGACACGGATATCGGACTTCGGAATCTGGACGTAGTCATGGGTCTGGAAAACCGGATCGTCTATAATCTGGTGGATGTAGTAGAGGGCAACTGCCGCATGAAGCAGGCGCTGATCAAGGACAAGCGTTATCCCAACCTCTATCTGCTGCCTTCCGCACAGACAAGAGACAAGACAGCCGTGACCCCGGAGCAGATGGTGAAGCTCACCGAGGAACTCAGGGAAGAATTCGACTACATTATCCTGGACTGTCCGGCCGGTATCGAGCAGGGCTTTAAGAACGCCATTGCAGGTGCTGACCGCGCTATTGTTGTGACAACACCGGAGGTGTCCGCTATCCGCGATGCCGACAGGATCATCGGTCTTTTAGAGGCCAACGAAATGAAGCAGATCCATCTCATTGTCAACCGTCTGCGTATGGATATGGTAAACCGCGGAGATATGATGTCCATCGAGGATGTCAAGGAGATCCTGGCGATTGACCTCATCGGTGCAGTTCCGGACGACGAGCAGATCGTAGTATCCACCAACCAGGGCGAACCTCTTGTGGGACGTACCGACACCATGGCCGGCATGGCATACAGCAATATCTGCCGTAGAATCATAGGAGAGGATGTACCTTTGCTTGACTTGAACAGCAAGAACAGCGTATGGTCCAAAATCGCGAGTTTATTTAAAAAAAATTAGGAGGAAATCAATGTGGGATTAATGGACTTTTTTCGGAAAAAGAATTCCGGCGGGATTGCCAAAGATCGGTTGAAGCTGCTACTGATCTCTGACCGTGCCAACTGCTCGCCGGATGTAATGGAAATGATAAAAAATGATATCATCCAGGTGATATCCAAATATATGGAGATCGATGCAGAGGGTCTGGATATCCAGATTACCCAGACAGAATCCGATGGCAACAACGGAAGTGTTCCGGCACTGTTTGCCAATATTCCCATCAAGGACATGCATCACAGCCAGTCAAATGCGAAGAAGCAAGGATCATAATTATGTTGAAACGGTATCAATTTAAGCAATTTCCCATCCGGCTGATCCTGTTTGTGGTTGTACTCAACCTGATTGGAATCGCGGTGGTGGGAAGCGCCAGGGAATCTGTACAGAAAACACAGATCATGGGAATGATCATGGGGCTTGTCATTATGGCCGCAGTGGCTCTTATCGATTATTCTTTTATCCTGAAGTTCCACTGGGTGATCTATGCGGGGAATATCGGGCTGCTTGCGCTGGTAAAATTCACGAAGCTTGGACATGCTTCCGGCGGTGCCCAGCGATGGCTGAATATCGGCGGCTTCCGCTTCCAGCCCTCAGAGGTGTCCAAGATCTGCATCATCCTGTTTTTTGCATGGTTCTTCGGAAAGTACCATGAGAAGATCAATAACTGGAAGACCATTATCGCTTCCGCTGTATTGATCTTCATTCCCTGGATACTGATCTTAAAGCAGCCGGCCCTGTCCATCAGTATCGTAACAGCTATGGTCTTTCTGGCCATGCTGTTTCTGGCCGGATTAAGCTATAAGATCATTCTGGCAGCACTGGCAGTGGTGATCCCGGCAGGCGCCATATTCATCGCCCTGATCATCCAGCCGGATCAGAAGATACTGGAACACTTTCAGTGGCGGCGGATCATGTCCTGGCTGCAGCCGGAGAAATATTCCACCGATGCCTACCAGCAGCAGAATGCCATCATGGCCATCGGTTCCGGCCAGCTTACGGGAAAGGGCTTAGGCAACGACGCTCCACTGTCCGTAAAAAACGGAAATTTTGTTCCGGAGCCCCACACGGATTTCATCTTTGCAGTGGTGGGAGAGGAGCTCGGATTTGTAGGAGCAATAATTATTTTATTTTTGTTATTGCTAATTGTGCTGGAATGTATTATTATTGGAAGAAAAGCAAAAGATTTTCAAGGAAGATTAATCTGCGGAGGAGTTGCCGCACTTATTGGCTTTCAGGCTTTTTGCCATGTCTGCGTGGTTACGGGGCTTATGCCTAACACAGGCATCACGCTGCCGTTTGTAAGCTACGGACTGACCTCGCTGGTCAGTCTGTACATTGCCATCGGATTAGTTGTCAATGTCGCACTCCAACCGCCAAAATATAGAATGGGGGACGATTTTCTATGAACATTGGACTTATCGCACATGATGCCAAAAAGAAGTTGATGCAAAACTTCTGTATCGCGTACCGCAGTATCCTGATGAAGCATGACCTGTATGCCACAGGCACAACGGGAAGGCTGATTGAAGAGGTCGCTAACCTGTCGGTTCATAAGTATCTGGCCGGTCATCTGGGAGGATCCCAGCAGCTTGGAGCACAGATTGAACACAATCAGATGGACATGGTTATTTTTCTGCGGGATCCGCTGACACCTAAGCCTCATGAACCTGAGGTGAATAACGTGGTGAAGCTGTGTGATTCCTATAACATTCCGTTAGCCACCAATCTGGCGACGGCAGAGCTGTTGATCAAAGCACTGGACAGAGGGGACTTAGAGTGGCGTGAGATGTATCGTTAAGAAATGCGGAGTCTTATTGCTCGCGGCAGCCATTGCCGCGGGTCAGACCGGCTGTGGCAGTAAAGCTGTCCTTGAGCAGAAATACAATACGTTTATCACTACAGAGAAATATGGCATCGGAGCTTCCGAGACGCTCACGGATACTTCTTTCTTTGCAAAGGATCTGTGCGTGGGCGGAAATGAGAACCTTCTGGATGATTCCGTTTCCGAAGGGCTTTCGGCGGCCGCCGGTCTTTTTGACGTGACTGATCGGGATATCCTGTATGCCAGAAATCTTCATGAACGGCTGTATCCGGCCAGCACCACGAAGATACTGACCGCTTATCTGGCACTGAAGTATGGTGACCTTAACGCTTCCGCCACAGTAAGCAGCGAGGCCTTGAACCTGGATTCCGGCTCCAGTACCTGCGGACTTTCCGTGGGCGATTCACTGACTCTGGAACAGCTGCTGTACGGCCTGCTGATGAGCAGCGGAAACGATGCTGCCAACGTCATTGCAGAGGCAGTCTCCGGCAGTCAGGAGGAATTTGTGAACCTGATGAACCGTGAGGCGCTCTCACTGGGCGCCACCAATTCCCATTTTGTGAATGCCCACGGACTTCACGATGAGCAGCAGTATACCACGGTATACGACCTGTATCTTTTTTTCCGGGCGGCTCTTTCCAATGAGCTGTTTGCACAGATCATAAACACCAAAGAGT
>CAKSAI010000163.1 GCA_934434905.1 uncultured Lachnospiraceae bacterium
AGGTTGGGAATACATATGCCATAGTGGCTGATCGGGAGAAGAAGATACAGGCTGCGGCTCTTCCTGCCATGTCATTTCCGGAATTTGAGAAAGAAACATGGACCGAGCTTCGGATACCCATGCCTTTTGTGAAAAAGGCCTACGATAATTTTTCGGGTTGGGGCTGCTATGACAAGGGAGCGCAAGAGGATGTATTTGGCATCTGGTTTGACTGGCTCTGTGATCCTACGGCTGTAGAAGGCGATGCATACCCGGATGGAACCGTACTTACCATAGATATCGGTGACGCCAGAGTTATGTATCAGGGAGTCTGCATACAGGAGACAAAGACGGCGGATATTTCGGTAAATACGAATATCCTGGAGCATGGAATGAATTACTCCTATGAGATATACAACGGTGATAAGCTGCTGCAGGCAGGAGTCGATTACATCTCGGACGGGAACAGGGTTGTCTTTGAAAAAGCTGGCGTGTATACGGTGAAATACGTTGTCCAAACGGCAAGAGACGAGTATCAGACGGATTTCAGCTTCTTCCGGTATCTGACCATTACCCCGCGAAAGCAGGTTCCGAGTATATCACTGGGAGAGGCAGGGGCATATTTTACCAGCCATAACTATCAGGGAGCCATTGACAGTCCGTGTGCAAATGTAGGAAAGACCGCACAGCATACCCTTACAGACGAAGAATATGCCGGACTGCCGGAAGGTGCAGCCACCGGTGACCGCACAGCCAACCGTATTACAATCGATATGGCCGATAAGCGGGAGGGCAATGCAGCCCGGTCTGTAGGAATCTTATTCCCGGATACGCTGAATGGACAGCTAAAGGCATTCGCACAGGATACGGATGTGCAGGAAAATTGTTATATATCCGTGTGGGTGAGATTCGGTGAGACCAGCAAGGTGGGGAATACATATACCATAGTGACCGATCGGGCTAAGAGAATGCAGGCTACGGCTTTTCCGGCTCTGTCCTTCCCGACATTTGAAAAGGCAACATGGACTGAACTTCGAATACCCATATCATCCGTGAAAACAGTCTATGATAATTTTACGAGTTGGGATAATTGCCAGGGAGCAGAGGAAGACGTATTCGGTATCTGGCTGGACTGGCTGCTGAATCCTATGGCGGCGGAAGGCGATGCATACCCAGATGAAACTGTGCTTACCATAGATATTTATGGCGCAGAGCTTCAATATAAGGATCTTATCGTCGGTAAGGAGAGTACGCCTGTGGATCTTACTGTTCCGGTGAATTTTCTTGGAGCCGGAACAGAGACTGCATATGAGATTTATAGAGATGGAAAGCTGCTGACAGCAGGAACAGAGTATGCGGTGGAAGAAAATCAGGTGGTGTTCCATAACCCCGGCGACTATATGGTAAAATACAGGCTGACAAATCGTGAGTATGCAGGGACACTCTGCATAAGCCGTAATGTGAAGGTTTTTCCTGGAATTGGACGGGCAAGGTCATATTTTGCAGGTCATACTTATGGGAATGGAGCCATCGATGGCCCGACGACAAAAGTGGGAGAGACCGTACAGCATACCCTTACAGACGAAGAATATGCCGGGCTGCCGGCAGGTGCAGCCACCGGAGACCGCACAGCCAACCGTATTACGATCAATATGGATGAGAAGCGGGAGGGCAACGCAGCCCGGTCTGTAGGAATCTTATTCCCGGATACGCTGAATGGACAGCTAAAGGCATTCGCACAGGATACGGATGTGCAGGAAAATTGTTATGTATCCGTGTGGGTGAGATTCAGTGGAGCCAGCAAGGTTGGGAATACATATGCCATAGTGATCGATCGGGTTAAGAGAATGCAGGCTACGGCTTTTCCGGCTCTGTTCTTCCCGACATTTGAAAAGGCAACATGGACAGAACTTCGGATACCCATGTCTTCCGTGAAAGCAGTCTACGATAATTTCGCAACTTGGGGTAATTGTCAGGGAGCAGAGGAAGCTGTATTCGGAATCTGGTTTGACTGGCTGATGTATCCGGAGGTGGTTGGCGGCGCATATCCGGATGGAACAGTACTTACCATAGATATTTATGGCGCTCAGATTGTAGAAAACTAATATGAAGGCGTTATAGGAAGGGTGAAAATTGTTTATGGCATATGAAAGACAAATCGACGAGTTGTTGAAGAAAATGTCTTTGAAAGAAAAGATAGGGCAGCTGAATATGATGCTGCGGCCGGGCGATGAGAAGACCTTAGAGGAATACAAAGAAAAAATCCGAAGGGGCGAGGTTGGTTCTATTATAATGACTTCCGGAGACGGCGTTCATAAGGCTGAGATGGAAATTAAGGCAGAGATGGAAATGTACGATGAATTGCAGCGCGTTGCTGTGGAGGAAAGTCCGCATCACATTCCGCTTTTGTACGGTCTGGACGTTATCCATGGGCATCATACCGTTTATCCGATTCCGCTGGCGTCGACGGCAGCGTTTAATGAAGAACTGGTAGAGAAATGTTATGGTAATATTGCCAGGGAAGCTGCTGCGGAAGGAGTGCACTGGACCTTTTCTCCTATGCTGGATCTAGGACGTGATCCCCGCTGGGGGAGGATGGTGGAAGGACCGGGAGAAGATCCCGTGGTGGGAGCCAGTCTGGCCAGAGCCTGTGTGAAGGGATTTCAGGGAAGCGATTTTTCGGAGCCGGATCGGCTGGTAGCCTGTGCAAAGCATTACATTGGGTATGGCGCCAGTGAGGGCGGTCGTGATTATCATCGAACGGAGATCACGGATTACAGTCTGTACAATTATTATCTCCCGGCGTTTCGGGCAGCGGTGGAGGCGGGCGTAGGGACTGTCATGTCCTCCTTTAATGATATCAGCGGTCAGCCGGTGACCTCCAGCAGAAAATATCTTACGGATATTCTTCGGGGAAAGCTTGGCTTTGAGGGATTCGTAGTGTCCGACTGGGCGGCGATCGAACAGCTTCAGATGCAGGGAGTCTCGGAAGACCGGCAGGACTGTGCAGAGAAAGCGATCCTGGCCGGCCTCGATATGGATATGTGTGATCTCTGTTACAACGATCATCTGGAAGAGCTGGTAAGGAGCGGCAGGGTGCCGGAGGAAACAATAGATCTGGCTGCCCGGAGAGTTCTGCGGATTAAATTTGCAAAAGGCTTAATGAAACATCCTTATTGTGAACACAAGGCTATTGACCGGACCAGGCATCTGTCTGATGCGCGGAAGCTGGCGGCGGAATCCATGGTGCTTTTGAAAAACGACGGCGTACTTCCGTTAAAAAAGAATTGCAGGATTGCACTGATTGGGCCGTATGTGCAGGAACGACGTTCGTTGCTGGGAGCCGCGATGCTGGACTACTATATCCTGGAGGAAACGCCAACGCTTCTGGAGGCTATGAGCGCCAAAATTGGTGAGGAACATATTTTGAGAAGTCGGGACGAGTCCGGCCTTACGGACAATTCTGTTCATGCGCCGCTGGTTTCTGATGTAGTGGTATTGGCGCTTGGGGAGAGCTGGCAACGTACAGGAGAAGCCCATTCCGTGTCGGATATTGCACTTGCACCGGAGCAGGTGGAGTTGGTAAAACGGGTGAAATCAACCGGTAAGAAAATAGTAGGCGTATTTTTCTGCGGAAGACCTGTTGCGCTTGAGGGAGTGGCAGAATATCTGGACGCGGTGCTTTATGCATGGCACAGTGGCACGGAGACGGCAAATGCGGTGTGCGACATTCTTTTTGGAGATGTGGTGCCCAGCGGAAAGACTGCAGTTACATTTCCTAGAAGGACAGGTCATATACCCATGTATTATAATGTTACTTCAAGCGGAAGAAAAGTCAATGGCTACTACGGAGAACAGGATATCCTTACGTATGAGGACAGTGTGGCAGGACCTTACTATCCCTTCGGATACGGGCTCTCTTACACAACTTTTGCATACGATAAGCCGATAGCAGAGTTCGCAGCCGTTTCTTTGGAAGAGCTGGAACAGGGAAAAAAGGTGCATTTTTCGGTTGGTGTGACAAATACCGGAAAATATGATGGAAAGGAGACGGTTCAGCTCTATATCCGGGATATGACAGCCTCCATGATGCGCCCAATGCGGGAGTTGAAGAATTTTAAAAAGGTTTTCATAAAGCAGGGTGAGACTGTTACTGTAGATTTTGCATTAGGACAGGAAGATTTGGGATTTTATACTGCTCAGGGAGAGTACGTTGTAGAAAACGGAAAATTTTTAATCTACATCGGAGAAAACTGTCTCACTGAAAATAAGATTGATTTTCAGATTGTTGATGCGGGAAGGTTGAAGTAAAACACATATTTATAAAGATAAAGGAATAACGAAAAATGAAGATTTTAAATGTGATGAATTTTGTGAGGCAGTGCGAGCCCAGATCCGAAAGCGCGGACAAGGTACTTTTCTCCACTACGAAAGCACAGGTGGAGCTGATGAAGGAACTGGATATTGAGAATACTTTTTTGCTTCAATATGATACGCTCTGTGATCCGAAGTATGTAGAGTTATTTAAGAATGAGATAACGGATAAGACCGAGCTGGGACTCTGGTATGAGATTGTGGAGGAAATGACGGATGCCGTCCGGCTTCCGTACCGCAGTGAGTTTGGATGGTCCTGGGACTGGCATATTATTCCCGGCTTTTCCATGGGCTATGAGGTAAAAGAGCGGGAAATGCTGATCGATGAAGCGATGAACAAATTCAAAGAGGTCTTTGGCTATTATCCCAAAACCGTCGCGAGCTGGCTCATGGATACCCATACGGTCAATTATCTTACGGATCGGTATGAGATCAGCGCCATGGGAAATTGCAGGGATCAGGTGAGCGTGGACGCGTATACCCTGATCGGCGGGTATTTTAACCAGGCGTATTATCCTTCCCGTAAAAATATGTTCACCCCGGCCCAGACGGAGAAACTGAGAGTGAAGACGCCCATGTTCCGTCTGCTGGGAGCCAATCCTATCCATAATTATGACGGGAAGAAGTATATTACGGAGAAGAACAAGGACAAGCCCTGCGATACGATGGAAGCGATCTGGGGCGGAGCAGAACCGGATATGATGGACTGGTATTACCGGACCTATTATAAGAATGAGGACATGGGATTTTCCTATGCCCAGATCGGTCAGGAGAACAGCTTCGGCGAGCATGATCTTGTCACCCCTATCCGTATGCAGATCGAAAAAGTCATGAAGTTCGAGGATGTGCACATTATGAAAATGTGCGATACGGGAGAGTGGTTCAAGAAGCAATACGTTTCAGGGACTCCGGTTACCTCCGTGGTGGCTCTCGATAACTGGGATGAGCGGGATATCCAGTCTGTCTATTATGACAGTCAGTATTACGTGGCAAATCTGTTTCGGTGTGAACAGAAGGTATTCTTCCGTGCACTCTATCTGTTTGATGAAAACGTGGAGGACAAGTACCTGTATAAAGCCTGCGAGACCTTTGACGCAGTGTATGAAAACCTGCCGATTGTAGATACAAGGCTCTGGGGAGAGGACGTCGAAGTCTGCGGTATGTATCTTGACGATCAGGGAGAAGCCTTTCACACGGAACGCATTTCCGAAAAAGAGCTGAAGGTATACTGGGGCGATAAATATGTCATATTCGGGGAAAATGAGATTGAAATAAATAATTGTGACATTACATTTTTCCCGGGAAAGGCAAGAGCGGAGATCTCCGTTTCAGAGGATAAGATCGCCTATGTGTATTCCGGAAGGAGGTATGAGGTAGGGATTCAGGGAGGCACGGCAGAGGGGCGAGACGATCACATCCGGATTACGCCGAAGGATAAGAAGGTAAAGCTTTTATTGCAGGCAAGCGGCAAATAGCCAATGAGCACTTTACGGATAAATGAAGGATGAACGAAAAATAAAAAATTCTTGCATATGCTTTGTGCCGGTGTTACAACCAGGACAAAGCATATTTTTTGTCAGGCAGCACGCAAGCCGCCGGGCAGTTTAAGGGTTATCCCTGTTTTTGAAATACTTCTACATAGCTGGATTTCACAGATATACCGGATGTTATTATAAGAGTATGGAAGAGGACGCTTTTGATATGGCGGTCCAATATACGAATGCAACAGAGCTGATTGAGGCAAAGGAATATTATGAAGAAGGAGGTTCGGTAAATATGTGCCAGGTATTGACGGAATGAATCGCGGATGGAAGAACAGCGGGAATGATGGAAGGAATAGAATTTTTGGAATAGGGAAGATATAAGGTTGAATGAATAAAAAAGGTTGAAATGAAAATAAAAAAATCTTGCATATGCTTTGCACTGGTGTTACAATTGGGACAAAGCATATTTTCTTTTGACCAGGTGGCGCGCAAGCCGCCCGGCAGTTTAAGGGTTATCCCTGTCATTGAAATACTTCTACATAACTGGTTTCGTGTGATGCGAGATGTGGTTATTGATCGGAAAATTCATGCTTTTAATCACACAATAATGAAAGCAGGAGTTTTCTTGAGGAGCCTCCTGCAAGTGTACAGGAGGAATGTATATGGATAAAGACACGGGTTGGAAAGTTTACTTTTCAGACGACGAGCGCTTCGCCGATATCATTAACGGTATCGGATGTAAGGGCAGGCAGGTGGTGAAAAAGGAAGACCTGCAGGAAATGGACACGCAGACAGGATTTTTTCATGGACCGAAATTTATTCGGAGATTGCCGGTAGTGAAAAGGAAATTCGTAAAGATTCGGGACAGTGTCAGGCGTGCCGCCTTTGGGGCAAATTTTGCGATTATAGGAGTTGAAAGCCAGTGGGTGATTATGAGAAGCAGGCAGCAAAGACTCGAAGGGAAGTGCGAAGAAATCATAAGGGACTGAGTGAAGGAGAGTATCTTTATGGTTTTCGGAGGGACAGCCGTCTGTACCCCACGGTGACGTTTATCCTGTATTCGGGAACGGAACCCTGGGATGGCCCCAAGTCGCTTCATGAAATGCTGGATTTCACAGATATACCGGAAGAACTGCGTGAGATGGTGGCGGATTACAGAATAAATCTTGTTGATATCCGGAAATTGAAGGATACAAGTGTGTTTAAGACCGATGTGAAGCAGGTATTTGACTTTATCCGGTGCTCGCAGGACAAAAAAGCATTAAAAGAGCTGGTAGAGAGAGACAATTACTATAAGAGTATGGA
>CAKSAI010000164.1 GCA_934434905.1 uncultured Lachnospiraceae bacterium
TGATATATGCATACCAAAAGTAAAACTGCCGTTCCCCGGTATGACAGATGTATAGCCACGCTGCCGGGCACGATCAGGTGCATCAAAAGGCACGGTACACGGTTCCAGTATGATACTGTACAGATCCTGGAACCCGCCATTCCCGAACCATATCCCGAGATAGGGAGTCTTCTGTGTATCCACTTTGAAGGTCAGTCTGCTTCCATCCGGATACGCAAGACCGAAACACCCTTCTTTCATAGGTTCAACATAATAAAATTTATATACTGCACCCTTTCCCGGTTCATAATCCATAAGACGATCCTGCGGTAATTCAGATTCCGGTACCCCTTCAGGCGCAGGCATCATTTCTGTTGCTGCATCTTTATCAAACGGGGTAAACACACCAATCCCGGGCTCACCCTGCAGCATAACATGACCCGCCCAGAGAAACGGGAAGGGCACTTCACCGTTGTTTGTAATACGGTATTCAAGATCAATGCCTCCATCCCCAGCCGGAAGGATCGTCTTCTGATAATCAATCGGAAAAACTTTGGACTTCGCGTTTAGTACAACTCCCTCTCCAAACGGTCTGGCAATATGCGTAACCCGGCAAATCTCTCCATGATCAGGATATGTTATTCCTTTATAGGCTCCCTCTGTTGGTGTATATGGATCTATGGTAGGAAACATATCGTCAAATCCGCTGCACTCAGAGGATTCAAAGTCTCCATCATAAGCAAGAACTCGATACTTTTCCTGTTTTCTTTCAACCAGAAGTTCTTTTCCAGTGTTACGCACACGAAGAGAAGCCATCTTTCCCCCATCCTGTGGGAGAATTGTAGCAATAAATGAACCACTTTCAACTACTATCGCAGGCCTGTCCTTATAGTTAATCTCATGCATCCGCGTTTCCTCTATACTCTGTAGTATTCAAACACATCCCAGTCAATATCAATTCCAAGTCCCGGTCTCTGGGGTATCTGTACATAGCCCTCGCTGTCAATCTCAAAGATCGGTTTTGTCAGCTTCTGGCGCAGTTCGGTATCCTGTTCACAGAATTCCAGATACCATGCTTCCGGCAGGGATGCAATATACTGCAGTGTTGCTGCCATTAAGATATTGGTCTTGAATGCATGCGGAACTACCGTAAGCTTACGCAGCATAGCCATGTCGGTCAGCTTCTTTGCTACTGTGAGGCCACCACAGCGGCTCAGATCCGGCTGTACGATATCTACACAGCCGTTTCGCAGCAGGTCATCGAACTCAAACATGGTTCCCACTTCTTCCCCGCCGGAAATGTGGCAGTTTGTACGTTCACGCAGATAGCGGTAGCTTTCCAGATCATCCGGGCGGAAGGGTTCTTCAATCCAGAATACATTTTCCTTTTCAAATTCCTTTGCTGTTGCTACTGCCATCTTCACATCTTTCCACAGCATGCCGATATCGATCATCAGCTCTTTGTCATCGCCCAGATACTTTCTTGCCCAGCGTACCAGCTGTGCGTCTTTTTTATAATCCTGTGCAAGTGCACCCCAGCCCAGCTTCATGCCCTGGTATCCATGATGCATATGGCGGTCCACAAGCTCTTTGATACCATCTTCGGTGTCCGGCATCAGCACACTGCAGTATGCCTGTATCTTTGTTCGGAAAGTCCCTCCCAGGAGTTTGCTGACCGGAAGTCCCAGCTTCTTACCGATGGCATCCCAGATTGCCATGTCAATACCACTCATGGCATGGATGACTACGCTTCTGCGGCCATAGTAGTAACTCTTTTCAAACATCTTATACCAGATCTTCTCTACATCAAATGCATCTTCTCCAACGACGATCTCCCGCAGACCGATACATGCCATATGGGAGGCCGGAGATTCAATAATGGATTTCACCACGTACGGATTGGAATCCACCTCTCCGATCCCGGTGATTCCTTCATCGGTATGTACCAGAACCACAACGGTATCCTGGCTTCCATCACCGATCATCTCGATATTCTTTTGTTTTAAAATTACTGCTTCTACATTTGTGATAATCATTTCTCTACCTCATATTCTTCTTATTTTCTGCAACTATTTATTTTCTGCAACTATTTGAATTGGTTCCTGCTGTTCTTCTGTTACGCCCACGGATAAACCACGATTTTAATCGGGTCTTCCTTCTTATCCTCCAGAAGTGCGAATGCATCTTCGATCCTATCCAGCGGGAATGTATGGGTTACCATATCCTTCAGATTGATACGTCTTCCGGCGATCAGTCTGAGCAATGGCTTCCAGACAAATGGGTTGTTTTCCACGCCATAGACTCCCAACTGTTTCATGATGATGCTCTTTACCGGGAACTGCATACTTGCTCCTTCAGACGGCAATCCATACAGGATGATCCGTCCTCCGTTTGCGGCGATCTGCACAGTCTCTTCAATGATCCCGGGCGCACCCGTTGTCTCACAGACAAGCCCGGCTCCTGCCCCGTCTGTCAGTCTGCCGATCTGCTCCGGCACATTTTCTTCTGAACTGCAGATGATCTCATCTGCCCCGAACATGAGACTTCGTTCCAGCCGCTTTCTGTTTCTGGCAACTGCAATGATCCTTCCTGCTCCCAACGCCTTCGCCGTCTGGATAAAGGCAAGCCCGGCAGGGCCCACTCCATATACGACCACAGTCTCGCCAAACCGGACACCCAGTCTCATTAAGCCGCCGGAGGGGCAGACCACGCTCTCCAGGATGGCTGCCTCTTCATCAGACACCTCATCCGGAACCGGTATCAGATTCTGTGCCGGTGCTTTTACGTATTGGGCATAGCCTCCCGTGTGGGGCGCTGTTCCGATTTCTTCTCGCGCTACGCATAGATGACGGTTTCCTTCTTTGCAGAAATCACATTTTCCACATCCGATGGATGTCTCCACCACTACACGCTGACCTTTCTCCAGCCCCATAACATTTCTGCCTGTCTCAACCACCTCACCACAGATCTCATGTCCGAGAATATGTGGCGGCCTGCCATAAATGAACTTTCCGGTATAGACGTGCAGATCTGTCACGCATACACCCGCTGCCCGCACCTTGAGCAGCACCTCATCGTCCCCGATGACCGGCAGCGGAACCTCTTTGATCTCCATTTTTCCATAATCAGTCCATACTGCTGCTTTCATCTCTGTCCTCCTCATCTTATATTTTCTACATCTGCTTTAGGATATCCTGCATCCGGCACTTCACCAGCTCGTATTGTTTCATCCGTTCCTTCGATACTGCCTGCAGATATTTTCCGAAATCCATCCTTCCGGAGGCTTCTCCCAGAATCTTGTAGCCAAGGGGATACGGGATGGAGCCTGCCAGGGCAGCCAGCTTTACTACGATTTCCTGGTACTCTAATCCTTTTTCATTTTTCAAATTTCTATATACATTGGCTATCAATTCCGGATACAGGTATCCAATCGCCGTGAAGCTGCCATCTGCCCCGCAGTTTACAAGGGCATAGATACTCTCGTCTGATCCGGTCAGCACCGCAAAATCCTTGCGCACCTCATTTCGAAGCGTGATCTGCTGCATGATCTGCAGAACATTCCCGCTGCTGTTCTTGATTCCCCGGACCCGCGGCAGTTTCAAAAGCTCCTGGTATACATTCATGGAAATACCGCTGGTGCATTGTGGTATCTGGTATGCGATAATGGGTAACTCACCCGGTGCATTTGCGATTTCCGTATAAAAATCCAGCACATCATTATCGCTGAGGGGGAAGTAGAATGGCGGTGCCACCAGCGCTCCGTCCGCTCCCAGTTCCTCGCAGAACTCAAGAAGCTGTATGGTCTCATAACAGTTCGCTGCAGTCGCCCCGCAGATAAGCTCCTTTCTTCCTGCAATTACCTTCTTTGAAAACGTCATGATGTCTCTTGTTTCTTCCCGGGACAGATAAGTGAACTCTCCGGTAGAACCACAGACCACCAATCCCTGAATGGAAGAATCGCTGACAGTATCCAACTGTTTTTCCAGCTCTGCATAATCTACTTTTCCATCTTCCTTAAAAGGAGTCAGTACAATTCCATAAGCCCCGTGAAACCCTGGTTTCTCTTTTTCATTCCTTTTACCTGTCATTGCTTTGATATCTTCCAATGACACATAGGTAAGAAATCTCCCATCCGGGTCATAAACCATCAGTCCCTGCAGGGAAGGCCCATAGGCTTCCCTGATCCGTTGTTCCAGCTCTTTTGCATCCACCTGTCCATTTTTCAATGGTGCTGTGACAACTCCATATTTTCCATTCAGATCAATATGTTCTTCTAATCCTCTGCTAAGCAAGAATAAAGTCCTCCAATCTTGTTGTATATCCAAAAACATCTACTCCGCCATCTTCGGTGACGCGGTAGTTGTTTTCTATCCGTAATCCGAACTTTTCCGGAATATAGATGCCCGGTTCTAAGGCAACCAGCATGTCCTTCTCTAATACGGCCTCACTCTCTGCGATGAAATAAGGCTCTTCATACCAGCTATCGCCCAGGCCGTGTCCTGCATGATGGACAAGTCCCTCATAGCCTTCTTCCTGCAGTCTACGGTTCACGTATCTGTAAATATCTCCTGCGATCATACCGGGGCGCAAAAGCTCTTTTGTCTCCTCCAGCAGCTTACATAATGTCTCGTATGCTTTTCTTTGTTCCTCGGTTGGTTCCCCGCAGAAGAAGGATCGGGTTGTGTCGCAGTATACTCCTTCATATGCACACAGTGCATCCACAATAATGGCATCCCCCGGCCGGATCACTTTATCCGTTGCCGGCCCTTCTATCTCACAGGTCCGCTTGCCGGAGATATAATCTCCTGCATAAAGTGCCTGTCCCTGTGTATTTGTCCTATAGGTATCCAGCACTTTTTCATACAGTTCCTGCTCCGTACACCCGGAACGGATCTCCCGGCGTATACGATCATAGGCTTTCACATTCAGTTCTTTTACTGCTGCATATTTTTCATAAAACAATGCATTCCTACACAAACTATTTTCTGAATTTGTTTTTGCGTTATGTATTTCCATGTTTCCCTCTCTGGTGGTTACATTCTTTTATTTCAAAAGCTGAGCATAGGCTATTGGTTCTGTACAGCCTTAATCTTGCCTTCACTTCTCCGAAGAAATCTCCGTGTCTCCGGATGAGGATTGGCAATGACATAAGAAGCAAATATCTTACATTCCGCTTCTTTTCTGACTGCTTCGACGGCAGCTGTTACAGATGCAACATCTCCCTGCACAAACACCGTTACACGGCCAAGACCAAACACCGTCTCCCACGAGACGAACCGCACTCCTGCAGCCTTTAGCATCTTATCCACAACATAGATTGCATTCGCGCTTCCGATGACTTCCACGATTCCAATTGAATTCTGCATGGATTCTCCTTTAAATATTTGAATATACAAGCACCTTTTCCGTATCGGATGTGGGCGCCGAAATGACAGAATGTACACCCACCGCTGCAACCCGTCCTGCCACTTTCATGGCCGCATCCATGGCAGACTGAACAGAAGAGACATCTCCGCGCATCCTGATACAGACATTGCATCCCTGCCTTGTCCGCTCCATGGCTTCTATCACGACACCTCCGGCTTTTGCCGCTGCATCCACGGCTGCAAAAGCTGCACACACTCCATCAACCTCTAATAGTCCGACAGCCATTCCATCTTCTATCCTGCTCATAGAACATTCTCCCATTATCAGAATCCGGTCCCCGGAAAATCCACCCTGTGGATCAGCTTGTCTATCCGGATTTTGGCAAGGACTTTTTTATAATTCGTAGGTATATCCTCATGACAGCACGGTTTATGACCATCCGACGGATATAAGATATAAAACATACCCGGTTTTATCAGAATCTTATTTCCGGTTCCCTCCATAAGAGCCAGATCCTTTTCTTCATCGAAAGGTACCTTTTCCTTCAGATCCGTGATGTCGGCATATTCCATATATTCCGATCCTGCAATGATGATCTGGATATCCAGATACTTTCTGTGGACTTCAAAATCCGCCTCAGCAAAGGATCGGGTAGTTCCTTCCTGTACAAGGACAAAATCATTCCCCAGATTATATCTGCCTGCGGGCAGATTCTCATTCTTCACCCGCTCGGCGAATTTTACTGCCTCAAAAAGCTGTGGTACATTTCTTGAATACTGCTGCAAACGCTCTATACGGTCTACTATCATACTTGTTCATCCCTCCTGCTCAAAAACATTTCTCATATGCGTTCCACCGTTACCCGTTTCGTTGAATAATTTCCATCAAGTTTCACATCTATACCATCTTTATCAATCTCTATACCGCTCACAACGTTTTCTCCGTTGATACGGTAATTTGCTTTACAGTTCAGTTTCGGGTAAATCACAATATTTGTCTGTCGTATCCGATTCGTATAAACAAGAATCTCGGATTTCTCGAAGTCCCTATCACTGTACTCAAGAACAAGAACCGCTTCCGTATCCGCAAGTATCCTGCATACCGCTTTCTTCCAGAAATTCCTATCCTTTTTGAAACGCTCAATAAACTCCTTTAAGCCAGCACGCACCGAGTCCGACAAACTGTTCAGGTCACAGCTAAAGCCTATCGGACTACCTGTAAGAAAGCCTTCCAGATAAGACGGATTTACACCTCTGACATCCGTCCAGGTTGCATCGTTTGTCGAAATGATCTTCTCATTCATCGCTTCCCCATAGCAATGCTTGAAATCGCATACCGATTGTACGACTGCCCATTTTTCAATCATCTGCGGAGGCATTCTGAGCATGGTATCCTTAAAAATGCGCATACCTTCATAGGGGCTCTGATTATCGCTCAGCCAAAAGCTGTCAAAATCCATACCATTGGCTAGATTCATCCGCAGCCCTCCCGAAGCACAGTTTTCCAAATACAAATCCGGATATCTGTTCCTTATTTTTTTAATAAAATTTTTAATATTCTTAAAACTAGGTTTCTTCTCTTTATTAGACAAATCATTCATCATCTTAGATAACTCTTTATCATCTTTATCATTAGCTAATTTAGCAATTTTATTAAAAGGAAATGGTACTGAATCAAAAGGTGAAACTGTCATAACTTTTTTAACTGTTGACATCTCTCCCATAGCTTTATCAAATTCAGGTAAGAAATTATCCATAACCATCACTACAT
>CAKSAI010000165.1 GCA_934434905.1 uncultured Lachnospiraceae bacterium
CATCTGAATGGATACCTGCGCCAGCTTGGCATCCATCCCCTTGGAAAACTGCTCCATCTGCTGCTGAAGCTGCCTTTCCTTTTCCTTCAACTCCTCCATCTGTCTTCCAAACATCTCTTCTCTCCTCACACTTTCAAAAGTCTTTTCTCGCTCTGTAGTCTGCTTCCTGGGTACTCCCCACAACATGTCAAACACGCTTGGCATATCCTTCCTCCTTTGGTTTCGTTCCTCTACACGTTTTCGATCTGCCAGTCAATGGGCTCAATTCCATTGGCGGCAAGAAATTCATTGGTCTTGCTGAAATGCCGACAGCCGAAGAAGCCGCGGTACGCCGACAGCGGACTTGGATGAGGCGCTGTCAGGATCAGGTGCTTCGGATTCGTCAGCATTGGTATCTTAGCCTGGGCCGGCTTGCCCCACAACAAATAGACAATGGGGCGGTCCTGGGCGTTGACTGCGTGGATGATGGCATCTGTAAACTGTTCCCAGCCATGTCCCTGATGGGAGAAGGCCTGATGCGCGCGGACCGTAAGCACCGTATTCAGCATCAGCACACCCTGTCTGGCCCATTTCACCAGGTAGCCGTTGTTGGGAATGTAGCACCCCAGATCATCGTGCAGCTCCTGATAGATGTTCACCAGGGATGGCGGAATCTCCACGTCCGGCTTAACAGAAAAGCACAGACCATGTGCCTGCCCGTCATTGTGGTACGGATCCTGCCCCAGGATCAACACCTTCACCTGGCTAAGCGGCGTTAAGTGCAGTGCGTTGAAAATATCGTCCGCCGGCGGAAATACCTTCCCGGCACTGTACTCCTTACGGATGAATCGGTACAGTTCGGCATAGTAAGGCTTTTTAAATTCAGCTTCCACGGCAGGAAGCCAGTCATTTGTGATCATTGCCATCGCATTCTCGTCCTTTCTTAAACTCCCATGCCTGCTGCCACAGGCATCATCATGAATGATCTATCTGCGCACCGATACACCCATATCGGCCAGATAGTTCTTCAAGTCCATAATTTCAAGCTCTTTATAGTGAAACAGAGATGCTGCCAGCACAGCGTCTGCCTTTCCCTCTGTCAATGCCTGATAGAAATGCTCCTTCGTTCCGGCTCCGCCGGAGGCGATCACCGGGATAGAGACATTCTCTGCGATCATTCTGGTCAGCTCCAGATCGTATCCCGCTTTGGTTCCGTCACAGTCCATGCTGGTAAGAAGGATCTCCCCGGCTCCCAGCTCGTTTACTTTTCGCGCCCACGCTACCGCATCCAGACCGGTATCGATCCTGCCGCCGTGCTTGTAGACATTCCAGCCGCTGCCGTCCGCTCTCCTTCTGGCATCAACAGCCACCACCACACACTGACTTCCGAACTTGTCTGCTGCTTCCCGGATAAGCATGGGATTGTCAATGGCCGCGGAATTGACCGAGATCTTGTCTGCCCCTTCCCGGAGCAACACCTTGAAGTCCTCCACCGTGCGGATTCCTCCGCCAACCGTAAAGGGAATGAACACCTGCTCCGCCACCCGGCGCACCATATCTACTACCGTGGCTCTGGCATCCGAAGAAGCTGTGATATCCAGAAATACCAGCTCGTCGGCTCCTGCCTTATCGTAAGCCGCTGCGATCTCCACCGGATCCCCGGCATCCTTAAGATTCACGAAATTGACTCCCTTCACCACACGCCCGTTATGGACATCCAGGCAGGGAATGATCCGCTTGGTAAACATCAGGCTTCACCTCCCAGTTCTGCAAAATTCTGCAATATGGCAAGCCCTGTTCCACTGCTTTTCTCCGGATGGAACTGACAGGCAAACAGGTTATTTTTCTCCACGGAAGCATGAATGTGCACGCCGTAATCCGTGGTTGCCTTCACGATGGCTTCCTCCCTGGCCTTCAGGTAATAAGAGTGAACAAAATAGACATAGGGTATCTCTGGAAGCCCGCGAAACAGTCGGCCATCGCCCTGAAGCTCCAGGGAATTCCAGCCGATGTGCGGAATCTTAAGTCCATAATTTTCCGGGATCCGCACGATCTCTCCCTGTAAAAGTCCCAGTCCATCCACACCGGGACTTTCCTCGCTGGCCTCAAACAGCAACTGCAATCCCAGGCAGATTCCCAGAAACGGGATATCCTCCGCCACAAGCTCCCGTATCACTTTGTCAAGCTCGAATCTCTTCAGATTAGCCATGGCATCTCCGAAGGATCCCACTCCGGGCAGTATCACCTTGTCTGCTTTCCGAAGCTCTTCCCGGTCCCTGGTTACGATACACGCCTGACCGATATAGTGAAGTGCTTTCCGGACACTCTTCAAATTTCCTGCGTCATAATCAATAATTGCTATCATTTCAATGTTTCCTATCCTGTTATTACTTTCGGTCTGGCTGAACTTAGTTTTTGAAGCTGTGGACCGGTGCCGGAATTCTCCCGCCCCGGTTTATGAACTTCTCACAGGACCAGGGATTCACCGGCATGATCGGCGCATAGCCCAAAAGTCCGCCAAATTCCGCGGTCTCTCCGACGCCCTTTCCGATAACCGGAATCACACGCACAGCCGTTGTCTTCTGATTCACCATACCGATAGCCATCTCATCTGCAATGATACCGGCAATGGTGGATGCCTTCGTATCCCCCGGAATAGCGATCATGTCAAGTCCCACTGAGCATACACAGGTCATGGCCTCCAGCTTCTCAATGGTTAAGGCACCGACCTTCACTGCATCGATCATACCCTGATCCTCACTGACCGGAATAAAGGCACCGCTTAAGCCTCCCACATAGGAGGATGCCATGATACCGCCCTTCTTCACCTGGTCGTTTAAGAGTGCAAGCGCTGCAGTAGTGCCCGGTGCGCCCGCATACTCCAGGCCGATCTCATGAAGAATATCCGCCACACTGTCTCCGATCGCCGGTGTAGGCGCCAGGGACAGGTCGATGATGCCAAAGGGAATCCCCAGCCGTCGGCTGGCTTCCTGCGCCACCAGCTGACCCACGCGGGTGATCTTGAAGGCTGTCTTCTTGATGGTCTCACACAAAACCTCGAAATTCTCTCCCCGCACCTGGGACAACGCAGTCTTCACCACGCCGGGTCCGCTGACGCCCACATTGATGATGGCATCCGCTTCCGTCACCCCGTGAAAAGCGCCCGCCATAAAAGGATTGTCATCCGGCGCGTTACAGAATACCACCAGCTTAGAGCAGCCCATGGAATCCTTATCCTTCGTCAGTTCCGCCGTCTCCTTGACGATCTCACCCATCAGCCGCACAGCGTCCATGTTGATGCCGGTCTTGGTGGAACCAAGATTCACGGAGCTGCATACCACATCGGTGGATCGCAGTGCTTCCGGAATGGATCGGATAAGAAGCTCATCTCCGGTAGTCATTCCCTTGGAAACCAATGCGGAATATCCGCCGATAAAGTTGACACCCACTTTCCTGGCTGCCTGATCCAGCGTCTTTGCAATGGTAACGAAATCCTCCGGCGTTTTACATGCAGCGCTCCCCACCAGTGCAATCGGTGTTACAGAGATACGCTTATTTACAATCGGAATGCAGTAATCGCGCTCGATCGCGGCGCCAACCGCCACCAGATCCTTCGCCACCGTGGTGATCTTACGATAAATATTCTGATTCAACACCGCCAGGTTCGAATCCACACAGTCCATCAGGCTTATTCCCAGCGTGATGGTCCGCACATCCAGATTCTCCTGTTCGATCATCTTGTTTGTTTCATGTACTTCCCAGATATTTGGCATGATAATCTCCTTAAACTCTATGCATCTTGTTGAAAATCTCTTCCCTTTGACACTTGATGGATACGCCGATCTCCTCACCGATCTGCGTAAGTTCCCTGGCGCACTCATCGAAGGGCTTGCTGGAAGCTGCAATATCCGCAATCATCATCATATTGAAGAATTCCTGTACGATAGTCTGGCTGATATCCAGAACGTTGATGCGGTTGCTGGCAAGATAGGTGCAGACCTTGGCGATAATGCCAACGGTATCCTTCCCTACAACGGTAATGATTACTCTGTCTGTTTTGTTTTCCATGATGTTATCTCCTCTTCTATGCTTCTATGATCTGTGAAACGGCATCGCGTCTGGCTACATAAATGGGAAAATCGTCTCCCTTATAGGGGTTGTCTCCCATAGAGACCTCCAGCCGCACTGTCTCATGGGCAAGCTTCTCATAATTGTTTTCCTTACTCAGATGTCCCAGCATGACAGCCTTGAACCTGTCATGGAGTACCTGCCCCAGCAGCTGCCCGGAAAGCTCGTTGGACAGATGCCCCCGGTCGCCCAGGATACGCTGCTTCAGATAGTAGGGATAATTCCCCACCTGCAGCATATGTATGTCATGATTGGCCTCCAGCATCAGGATATCGAGCCCTTGAAGCCTTTCGATGATATGCTGGTCATATTTTCCAAGGTCCGTAATAACACCCACGGACTTGCCATCCTGCTGCATGATATAGGCAGTTGGCTGAGCTGCATCGTGGGAGATAGTCACCGGAGATACCGTCACATCTCCAATGGTGAAGTCCTGCTCCGGTTCGATCTCATGAAACAGCTCCCGGTCTATGGTTCCTAAGTTCTTCATACGCAAAATTGCATCTATCGTGCCTCGTGTGGCATAGATGGGAATCTCGTGCTTTCTGGCTACCACACCCAGCCCGCTGATGTGATCGGAATGCTCGTGGGTGATAAGGATCCCATCCATCTCCGCCGTCTTTAGGCCGATCTCATTCATGCCGTCCTCTATGCGTTTTCCGCTGATTCCGGCATCAATCATTAAATGTGTCTTGTCCGAGCCAACGTAGATACAGTTTCCGCTGCTTCCGCTGGCTATGCTGCATAATCTCATCTGATTGCTCCTGCTTTCTGTGATTCACCCCTTCGCCTGCAATGACTGCATATCCCCGTTTCACTTCTCCGCCTGCAATGACTGCATGTCCCTGTTTCACTTCTCTGCCTGCAATGCTGTGTCTATCTCCCGGAAAGCATCCTCCATAGTTCCATTGTTGTCGATCACGATCCGGCAATGACGCCGATACTCGTCCTCGCAAAGCTGACTTGCAAAGATCCGGGTGATCTTCTCCTGTGAATAACCGCGGCTCTCCATCAAGCGCTGTCTCCGGTTCTCCCGGGAGGTGTAGATATACCACAGCTCATCACAGATCTCTTCATAATGCTCCTCAATGAGCAGTGCTGCCTCGATCACCAGATAATCCAAGGCTCCAATTTCACGTTCTTGTGAAATTGTATTTATAATATACACTTTTACGGCAGGATGCACAATACCATTTATCTGTTCTCGCAGATTTTCTTTGGAAAAAAGCAGCGCTGCCAGGGCCGGGCGGTCAAGGCCTCCATCCGCGGCAAAGACCTCCCCCGGCAGAATCTCTGTAAGCGCCCGGTAACAGTCAGTCCCGGGCTCCATCAGATCGTGGGCGATCTCATCCGCCTTTAAGACCCTGGCGTTGTAGTTTGCCTCTATATAATCCAATATCGCACTCTTTCCGGCACCAACACCGCCGGTAATACCAATAACTCTCATCATTTCTCCTTAATGTGCGTCGTACCAGTTCTCCCCGACATCCATACCAACCTCCAGCGTCACTGCCAGGTCGGCCGCTCCCTCCATCTCCCTCTTCAGGATGGCCTTCACCTGCTCCAATTCTTCCTTGGCCGTCTCGATCAGCAATTCATCGTGAACCTGCAGGATCAGCCGGGACTTAAGATTATGCTCCTTGAGCGCCCGGTTCACCCGCACCATGGCGATCTTAATAATGTCTGCCGCCGTCCCCTGGATGGGTGAATTCATGGCAATACGCTCCCCGAAGGATCGCTGCATGAAATTGCTGGAGGAAATCTCCGGCACCGGCCGCCGCCGCCCGAACATGGTGGTCACATAGCCCCGCTCCTTCGCCTCCGCCACCTGTCTGTCTAAAAATTCCTTGACACCGGGATACGTCTTAAAATACTGCTCGATATATTCTCCTGCTTCCTTGCGGGTGATACTGAGATCCTGGCTCAATCCAAAGGAACTGATCCCGTACACGATTCCGAAGTTCACGGCCTTGGCATTGCGGCGCTGCAGATCCGTCACCTCGTCAAAGGGTGTGTGGAACACCTGGGAAGCGGTCATACGGTGAATGTCCTGAGCCTGCCTGTAAGCCTCGATGAGATTCTTATCCTGCGACATATGCGCCAGCACACGCAGCTCGATCTGGGAATAGTCCGCGTCCACAAACACATACCCCTCCGCGGGCACGAAAACCTTTCTTATAAGTCTTCCGATCTCCATGCGGATGGGGATATTCTGCAGGTTCGGCTCCGTGCTGCTGATCCGCCCGGTGGCCGTGATGGTCTGGTTGAAGCTACTGTGGATCCGGCCGTCCTCCCGTATATATACCGCAAGTCCGTCCGCGTAGGTGGATTTCAGCTTGGTCAGCTGCCGGTATTCCAGTATCTTGGACACAATGGGATAATCCGGTGCCAGCTTCTCCAGAACATCTGCTGCCGTGGAATACCCGGTCTTCGTCTTCTTCCCATAGGGCATCTGTAATTTATCAAATAAGATCACGCCCAACTGCTTGGGAGAATTAATATTGAACTCCTCCCCGGCTTCGGCATAGATCTCCTTCTCGATCTGTTCGATCCTCACCGCCAGTTCCCGGCTGTACACTTTAAGCTCATCCGGGCGCACCAGCACTCCGGCCTGCTCCATGTCGAAAAGCGTAAATACCAGCGGCATCTCCACCGTTTCAAAGAGGTTGTGCATTCCGGTCTCTGCAAGCCGGCTCTCGATTGACTCCCAGGACTTGTACGCCGTATAGCAGGCAAAGCACACCCACTGTATAAACGCGCCTTCCTGATCCTTAAAGGCTTTCCCGGCAGGCGTCTTGCCAAGAAGATCCGTCCGGGAAGGCGCCATCAGCTGGCAGTAATCCTTGGCGATATCCTCCTAAGTATATTCGCTTTTCAAAGGATACAGA
>CAKSAI010000166.1 GCA_934434905.1 uncultured Lachnospiraceae bacterium
CATCGACGGCAGGGAATATGTAGCATTTTCCTATGGATGTATTCTGCTTGCGGCGAAGGGTGTAACCCCGGATACGGTCATAAGCAGGGATGATCTTGCACCAGAGAAGCGCATTCCAGATGATGGTGAGAGGGTTGCATTTACCATTGCAGGAATCCCATACTGTGAGTATGCCGCTGCGGATGATTACAGCGTGTGGCTGCCGCTGGAGTAGTGAAATGAAAGGAGTTTACTATAATGTGGTATAAGAATGCATGGCGTCGTCATCTGTGTGATATGCATATTGACGACTGGAAGCCGGATTTTCTCTCCCAGTTTGATCCGGACACATATGTGGAGAATTTAAAGCGTGCCAATGTGAAGAATGCGATGATTTATTTCCAGTCCCATGTTGGTTTGTGCTATTATCCGACGAAATCGGGAAGGATGCATAATGCTTTTGTGGGAAGAGAGAATATGATGAAGCGGGTGGAGAGGCTGTGTCATGAGGCAGGAATCTCTGTTACCGGATACTACAGTCTGATCTATAACAATTATGCACATGATCTGCATCCCGAGTGGCGCATCGTAGGTCCGGATGGGAAGTCTGCACGTGAGAAGTGCCTGGAGAATGATCTGGGCTTTGCGGCAAAGGGTGTGACGCGCTATGGAACCTGCTGCCCCAATAATATGGAATACCGCGCTTTTGTCAAGGAGCAGATCCATGAGATGGCGGAGTATTTTGATTTTGAGGGATTCTTCTTTGATATGCTTTTCTGGCCGGGAGGCCCCTGCTTCTGCGACAGCTGCAAGGCGCGCTGGGTGCGGGAAGTAGGGAATGTTAATATGCCGGGACTCTATGATACGGAGGATCCGAACTGGCAGCTTCATATTGAGAAGCGCAGGGAATGGATGGGTGAATTCGCGATGTGGGCGACGAAGGAGCTGAAGGCAGCGGCACCCCATGCAAGCGTAGAGCACAATTTCGCAAGCGGTATTACCCATGTGAATCACCGATGTGCGGATGAACGGGTGAATGATGCATGTGATTATGCAGGCGGCGACTTGTATGATGATCTGTACCGCCATTCATTTGCCTGTAAGTTCTATCGACATATCACGAAGAATCAGCCCTTTGAGTATATGTTCAGCCGCTGTGAGCCGGATCTTGGGATGCATACGACCATCAAGCCCGAGGATGCGATGGCGAGCGCTATGTTCATTACGGCAGCACATCATGGGGCGACGCTTATCATTGATGCGATAGACCCGGTGGGTACCATGGATGAACGTGTTTATCAGCAGATCGGCGATGTGTTTGCCAGGCAGATACCCTATGAACCCTATCTGGGGCAGGGAGAAATGATAGAGGATATTGGTCTCTATTACTCCATGAAGAGTAAACCGGTGGTATACAACCCGCTCAGCAATCACGATGGTGCATTGTTTGCTGCCGAGACGCTGATCCGCAACAATCTGTGCTTTGGAGTCACCAGCGGCTGTATGGATATCGATCGGTACAAGACACTGATCGTTCCGTGCCCCGGGATAGAGGATACCTACGATAATGAACGCCTGATCAAATATGTGGAAAACGGCGGAAAGCTGTATTTCAGCGGAACCGGCGATCCGGGACTATTAAAGGCCTTTTTTGGCGCGGAATGCGAAGGATATACGGAAGAGCGAATTACATATATTGCACCGAACGGAAGATACCCGGAGGGCTTCGGCTGGTTTAATCAGAAGTATCCTTTGCAGTTTAGCGGTAATGCGCCTAAGGTGAAGGGGATCGATCCGAAGGATGTGATCGCGACCGTGACGCTCCCGTATACGAAGCAGGATGTGGTTGCGTTTGCATCCATACATTCCAATCCTCCCGGAATCCTGACGGAGCTTCCGGCAGTGGCAGTGAAGCAATACGGGAGGGGAATGGTGTTGTGGTCCGCATTCCCAATCGAATGCCGCAGGACTGCGGAATATAAGCATGCCTTCTATCTGCTTATCTCAAATGTATTGAAACCGGAGCAGACGATCACATCCGATGCACCGCAGGATGTGGAAGTGATCGGTTTTCGGCTTGCGGATGCGATCCAGATCAATGCCGTGCAGTTGAATGAAGCGGAGAAGGCAAGATATGTGGAGGATTTTCCGGTTTCCGTCAAATGCGATCAATGTCCGCAGCAGGTAATGCTTTTGCCGGGCAGACAAAGTGTGCCGTTTCATTACGAGGATGGAATGGTAAGCTTTACGGTATCCGGCTTACACATTTTCGCTATGTATGAAGTGCGATAGACATGCAACAGAAGGGGGAAGAGCTATGTCAATGACAAAGAAGAGTATGCGGTTTCTGGCAGCGGTTCTGGCAATGTGCCTGCTGCTAACCTCAATTCGTCTGGATCCGCTGGTATCCCAGGCAGAGACGGCAGACAAGCCTGCCGGAGTACCTGTCATGTCCGATTTCTACGAGGGGCATGACCAGAAGGATTACCATATAACCATGGCAGATGCAGGAGACAAGGGGATTACGGTAACGCATAGTCCCAATGCAAATGACAGTGATTCAGCGCAGATATATCCAAACGGCGGTGAGCGGATCACCAGCAATCAGGCATATTCCGTGAAAGATGGACTTCAGATCGAGATAGCGGATATTACAAGCGAGATTTCCGACTATTCGTTTGCCATGGCCTTTGGTACCAGCGGGAACAAGACTGTCTGGTATCATACAAAGGGATATATGCTGTTGTATGGGAAGAGCGGTAATCTTGTGATCTATGAAACCAATCCGGATAACCTGGCGAGTGCGAACATGAATCATGCAAAGATCCTTGCGACAGATGCAGATGCCGGGGAATTGGGGAATGCATTAACATTGAATATCCGGATGGATGGAGAGAATTGTATCCTCAAGGTTAATTCCAGAGAATATACGATTTCAAATGCCAAGGATGTGATAGGGAGCGGAGATAATCTCTATCTGTCCTTTGGCATTATGAGTGATTTTACACTTTCCACCGAGAATCAGGTGCAGAACCTTAAGTGGTGGGAGAAGTTTCTGACGAAATCGGTAAGCTACACGTTGTCCGGAATATTCGTGCCGGTAACAGAGGTTGTACTTAACCATAACAGTTTAAACATGCTGTTGGATGAATCAGCCCAATTAACAGCGCAGGCAGCGCCTGCAAAGGCAACTAATAAAGAAGTGACATGGGAGTCAAGCGATGAACACGTGGCAACTGTTATTGACGGAAAAGTAGCAGCAGTTGGCGCAGGAGATGCTGTGATAACAGCCAGAGCAGCTTACGGCGGAGCGTTTGCTGAGTGTGCAGTTCATGTGGACAAACCTGCCGGGATACCCGCTGTGTCCGATTTCTACAAGGGACATGACAAGAATTACCATATAACCATGACAGATGCAGGAGACAAGGGGATTACGGTGACGCATAGTCCCAGTGCAAATGACAGTAATTCATTATATCCGGATGGCGGAGAACGGATCACCAGCAATCAGGCATATTCCGTGAAAGATGGACTTCAGATCGAGGTGGCGGATATTACAAGTGAGGCTTCTGACTATTCGTTTGCCATGGCCTTTGGCACCAGCGGGAACAAGACGATGTGGTATCATACCAAGGGATATATGCTGTTGTATGGGAAGAGCGGTAATCTTGTGATCTATGAAACCAATCCGGATAATCTGGGGAGTGCACACATGGGTCAGGCAAAGATCCTTGCGACAGATGCCAAAGCAGGGGCGCTTAAGGATACGCTGTCACTGAATATACGGATGCGTGGGGAAGATTGTATCCTGCAGGTCAATGGGAAGGATTATGCGCTTTCAAATGCTAAGGATGTGATCGGAGATGGGGACTGTCTCTATCTGTCATTTGGTGTTATGAGTGATTTTAAGCTCTCTTCGGACAATCAGGTGCAGAACCTTAAGTGGTGGGAGAAGTTTCTGACGAAATCGGTAAGCTACACGCTGTCCTGGATATGCGTGCCTTTCGGCGAACAGACAGCCACCCCGCCGTCTTGTCTTTCCTGTTTCGGAGAATGCTGGCTGTTTCAGGAAGCAGCGTCTAAGATCAAGATCACACAGACCGAAGAAGGAACCGGAAGTCACCGGGTCAGGATCAGGCAGAGCTATCAACCGGAGGACTATGACATAGATATCAGATTCGAGGACATCTATTCAGAGGATCCGAATTATGCAATTGCATTAGCGTTGGGAAATCAGAGCGACCAATGGTACGATAAAGCGGGGTATATGCTTCTCTATGGAAAGAGCGGAGGCTTTGCCATCGTCGCCACATCCGGTGCTGCGAATCCTATGAGAGATCCTGCAGTCATAAGTGAGCAGCGCGAAGAGCTGGGAGATACGCTGGAGATAAGCATAAGATTAGTAGAAAATAATTATGTCGTTACGGTCAATGACATAGCTTATACTATCCCTGCACAATATGATTCAGCGGCGCATAAAATCTCTGATCCGAAGAGCTTAAACCTTGCGTTTGGTATTATGAGCGATTTTGCTGTTTCCGGGGGGCAGATTAGTGGATTATCCTTCCATGAGCAGGTTCGGACAGAGTCGATATCCTTTGTGCTGGACAAGGATGGGCTCTCCCTTCCGGTGGAATCAGCTCGTGAGTTCAGACCCTTGGCTGATCACATGGCATTCATGGAAGGATACGAAGACGGCAGCTTCAAGCCGGAGCAGCTTATGACCCGTGAGGAAGCAATCGTCGCTCTTGCGGGATTGCTGGTGGAGGAAGAGGACATCCGGGATGTCTATACTTCGGACTTTACGGATGTTCAGAAGGATGATGCTTATTATGATATCGTTGCATATATGGAACGCTGCGGCTTTCTTCCGGACTTTGGGACGGAGCTAAGTGCGGGACAGAGCATTACGCGCGGAGAGCTTATTGACCTGCTGCTGGATGAGAAGGATGTCTCTTCCGGAGCAGCTATTGCCGATGTAAGCGAAAGGGACGTGCTGTATGGCAAGATCTGTTATGCGGTGGAGAAGGGGATTCTCTCGCTGGACAGTAACGGCAATTTCAATAAGAAGGGTACAGTTACCCGTGGCGAGGCAGCGAAGGCATTCTGCGTATATCTGGGGAAAACGACACCAATCACCAATCCGGCGATAACATTCCCGGACGTAAGCGCGGCAACGGAATATGCAGACTATATTCTGCTTGCCACAAATGAAACGGAATATCGCAAAGTGACCTATCAGGCGACGTCGGAAGTATCGATTCAGGAATGCATTGACAAAGCAGTGGAGCTTTCGAAGACCACCGATGCGCTGGTAACCATCGAGCTTGCAGAGGAAGTTTATAAGCTGTCGGAACCTGTGAAAATTGATGGGTCAGCATATGGGGATCAGGAGGTTGTGATTCTTATAAAGAACGCCGATGGCGTATCTCCGGTGATTACAGGAAATACGGATTTGAAAGCATCTGCCTTTCAAAGAGTAGCGGGAACAGATTATTACAGCTATCAGCTCCCGGAATCCGCCAGGACAGGCGGAAGCTGGCCGAAGTTCCGCGACCTGTATCTGGATGGAGAGAGACTTCAGCTTGCGCGGAGTGAAGCGTATACATTCGAAAAGACCTTTAAGGATCCTGTGTACGCAGAGACAAACGGGCAGCTTATCGGATACAGTAACTGGATATACGTGGATCAGACGCCGTTTGCAGGGATTAACAGTACATCCGTATCGCCATTGGAGTTATGTATAAACGTGGAATGGATGAACAAGCGTTGGCGTGTTGATAAGGTTCTGGGCACAGAGACCGAAACCGGGTTAATGCAGATCTCGGTGAATGAAGAAGAATGGGCAGCCTATAGCAGCGGCGACGGAAACAAAGCAGACTTCAAGGGATGGACCTACTGGTTCGAGAATCATCTGTCTCTGCTGGATGAACCGGGAGAATTCTACTATGATGATACAAACGGTGTGATCTATCTCTGTCCTTATCTGGATACGGATATGTCCAAGGCAATTGTTTCCTATCCGCTTGCAGAGAGCTTGATCGACATAGAGAATGCTTCGGGCGTTGCGCTTGAGGGTATTTCCTTCACAGGAGCTACTTCCAATTATGCAACAGAGCATGGATTTAACGGAGAGCTTGGCAATGTTATTGTCGGCGGAACCGGGAGCGGGGAAAACATTCATGCAAGCGCCATTTACAGTGTGAATTCCGCACATATTTCTGTGCGTGGCTGTACATTTGATGAGCTTGGCACAAACGGTATCTACATGAATGTGGGAATGCACAACGTTGTAATCAGGAACAATTCCTTCACAGATCTGGCTATGGGTGCGGTTATTATGGGAAAACAGGGGCAGCCATGGAATGCAAAAGAGGGATTGAGCAATCTCATCATTGACAATAATTATGTCTATAACAATGGCACAGATTATCCGGGAAGCCCGGCATTCTCCATTGCACGTGTGAAGAATATAGCTTTTACGCACAATGTGATGCGGCACACACCATATTCCGGACTGATGTTAGGGTGGATAAAAACACCCAGCAGCGGCGTGGCCGTACATAATGCGGAGGTTGCATACAACCATTGCGAAGATAATCTGTATGCGCTAAATGACGGCGCGGGGCTGTATTTCTGCGGGGCGAACGCATGGACCGATGATGATACGGTGTATAATCGGGTGCATGATAACTATATTAAGGGAACAGGCTATAACAAGACATACAATGGTATCTACCTGGACATGAATGCATCGAATTATGCGGTATATGAGAATGTGATTGACGGTATTGTGAGCAATCATAGTCCGATCTTCAATCAGAACATTGAGAAAGAACGTACCTATAACAATACGCTGAGAGAAAATTATACTACGATGAGTCCGGTCACGACAGCAGCAACCGAAGAGAGAAACATTCAACTGATCGATAATCAGAAGGTTGCCGCATATGACAGATTGCCCAAAGAAGCACTTGCAAT
>CAKSAI010000167.1 GCA_934434905.1 uncultured Lachnospiraceae bacterium
GGATCTTGTTCGTGAATATGCTTTTCGGCGGCGGGCTGGTGCCGACCTATATGGTGGTCAGCGGTATGCTGCATTTGAACGACACCATCTGGGTATATATTATCCCTTCCCTGGTGAGCGGTTGGGATGTGATACTGATCAAGACCTATTTTCAGAACCTGCCGGAGGAGGTGTTTGAATCGGCGCGTATGGACGGAGCTTCGGAAGCGCGCCTGTGCTTCCAGATCGCGATTCCCATGTCGGTGCCGATCCTGGCAACCCAGGCATATGGGAAGTTCCTGGGCGGTTGGAATGACTGGGTATGCAGCTCTATCTATATCCGGAAGCCGGAATTATATTCGCTGCAGTATCTGTTGAAGCTGTTTATGGATCGCACAGATATGACAGCGCAGCTTATGGGCGGTGGTATTTCGTCTGCAGAACTGGTCGCAGCTTCTGAGACGATACGATATGCGATGGCAATCATCGGTGTCGGGCCGGCATTTTTGATATTCCCGTTCATACAGAAGTATTATGAGAAAGGATTGGTTGTAGGGTCTCTGAAGGGCTAGACCTCACATCCTTTAAATAAAATTATCATACACAGGAGGTATCTAAATGAGAAAGAAATTAATCGCAATCGTATTGCTGGCCGCCATGGTTCTGTCCCTGGCAGCATGCGGCGACAAGAAGAAACCAGGTACGATCGCTTACGAAGTATCGGACGAACCGGTAACGATTACGTATTATTATGCGAACGGCAGTAACGGGGTAGAACAGTATACGCAGCAGGTGGAGGATAAGCTGAATGAGATCCTGCACGGGATGGATGGCTATGAGCATATCACCATCGAATTACATCCGGGTTCATCTTATGCAAGAGATCTGATGCTTGCACAGTCTACCGGGGAGCAGATCGATCTGGTAAGCACCTATGGACTGGATACCAGTACCATGATAACAAACGGGGACTTTATTCCCCTGGATGGTCTGATGGAACAGTTTCCGGATGCGACCTCTGAGCTTCCCGACTGGATCGTTGATTACGGCAAGATAAACGGGACACAATACTATATTCCGACGTATCAGCAGGCGGCGAACCTGACATACTTCCTGATCCCTCAGGAATATGTGGATATGTATATGAAGGCATATAATAAGACGAGGGACGATATCTCGAATGCCATAACCCATGGAACGATGGATGACAAGCTTGACTTCCTGGAGGATCTGGTTCTGGCTGTCCGTGATGCTACTCATTCCAAGACAAAGTGGATCTTCCCAACAGAATATTGGGCTGACAACCTTCTGTCCAATGTGTTCTTCAATCAGGAGTATATTGCAAATCAGCAGTTCGGCAATTATATCCTGCGGGAAGGAGCTGACGGCCCGGAGTACTGGGGATATACAGAGGACTTTAAGAAACTGATGGAGCGGTTCGCAAAATGGTATAAGGAAGGATTGCTTCACAATGATTGTACAACCGTTAATTATCATAAGTTTGTGGGCGCGAATTTCCTGAATGACGAAGCTTATGTGAACTGGTTTAAGACAGACACCTGTACCGAGGAATATATGGAGAAATATTATACGGAAGAGTACGGTATCCCCATGGCTGCTTTCCGTGTGACAGATCATGCATACATTCCCTCCGAGTGGGAAGCAGGCGGACATGCAATCTATGCGGACTGCGAGCATCCTGCGGAAGCGATGATGATTATCGAATTGCTGCGGAACAAGAAAGGGAAAGAGTTCTATAATACATTGGTCTATGGCCTGGAAGGAATCCACTGGCAGTGGGAGGATAAGGAGAATGACAGGATCATCACGCTGGAGTACGATGGCCCACAGGGAGGAACTACCTATACCTGCTATAAGTGGAATACCGGAAATGTATTTAATGCGTGGAAGAATCAATCGGTAAAGGACGGATTTTATGAGTATATTGTGGATGGTGTTGAGAAGGGGGCAGATACCGTGTTCTCACCGGCCATGGGTATTTTCTGGGATACCTCCAATATCAAGAATCAGATGATCCAGGTAAATGCCATACAGGGCGAATATGGAAAGACCATCTATGTCGCAAAGGACTGGGAAGCCAGATACAACGAATATATTGATAAGTTGAAAAAAGCAGGTATTCAGGATATTCTGGATGAATTTAACAGACAATATCAGGAGCATCTGAAGTCAAAGCAATAAAGAGGTACTTTTAGAAAAGAACCTTGAGAAAGCGGACAGGGAGGGCAAGCGTCATGTTCAAACACAATTATTCTGTGTTGCTTGTGGATGATGAAAATTGTGCCAGAAGATTAATTGAGGAACGTATCAGTAAAATGCCGGATGTAACCGTTGCTGCCAGTCTGTCGAATGGATTCAGTGCGCAGAAGTATCTGTATGAGCATGTTGTTGACATTGTACTTACTGATATAAAGATGCCTTTGATGGATGGATTGGAACTGGCGGCTTTTATGCGCGAATTCTCACCTTCCTGTCCGAAGGTTCTGATAAGCGGGCATGAGGAGTTTGAGTATGCCCAGAGAGCAATCCAATATGGAGTGAAGGAATATTTGCTGAAGCCGTTTCGGTTTCAGCAAATTATTGATGTTGTGGAAAGGTGCTGCAGAGAAGTGCAGGAGAGACGGGAGAGACTTCTCCATCCGCAATATGATATCCATGAAGAGTTGGAAAAGAAAATGTACAGATCCTTTGTAAAAGGGGAAGACACGGACAGCTGGATGCAGGAACTGGAACCGCTGATGCCATATAAGGGTACGGTTGTCTGTATAGAACCGGAGGAAACCGGAACCAGGCAGAAGCATGAACTGGCAGGCATCTATAAGAATATATTAAGTGATGGATTGCCGGGGCATACGATCCTGCGGCTGGGCTATACACAGGAGAGATATGAATTCCTGATTGCTCCCAAAACGATGGGGAACCACCGCTTATTAAAGGCTGTTCCGGAGTATCTGGAACGGATCCTTGCGCAGCCGGTGAAATGGACGGAGATTGGCAAGGTGTCCTCTGCAAAGGAGCTTGCGGGATTATCCTCCTTCTTCCATACGGATGACGGAAATGCCCAGATAAGGGCGGCATGTCGTTATATGGAAGAAAATATGGGGAAAGCGATTTCACGGGATGAGGTCGCAGAACAGATCTGGCTGTCGCCGTCCTATTTCAGTCATTTGTTTAAACAGATCATGGGTGTCGGTTACAATGAGTATCTGACAGAGTTAAGAGTGAGAAAGGCAAAGGAATTACTGTTGCAGAATGTTTCCGTTGCGGATATTGCAGGCATTGTGGGATTTCAGAATGCCAGATATTTCAGCAATATTTTTCGCAAGAGAACGGGATATACACCATCCGAGTATCGCCAGGCAGTGCTTAAGGGCGAAATAACCCGGGAAGATGAATGATGAAGAAGAGAATATATATTAAGAAGAAAATATATATAAAAAACAGGCAGCTTCTAAAAAATTTCTTTGTGTTGCTGGCTGTATTATTAGGGATCATATTTCTTGTTACAGGCTGTCTGTATCATATGATGTTTCAGACACTGCAGCAGGAGATTAAGGGAGTGAATGAGGCTACTGCCTGCGAAATGACGAATCGTATGGAGGAGGCCCTGGAAAAATGTAGGGAGATTGCAGTCGGACTAAGCTTGTCGGAGTATTCGCAGTTATATTTCATTTCTCCGGAACCGGGGGATTTCAGAAAGAATTATTATGTGGGTCTGAGCGGAGAATTAAAAATGCAAGGTCTGACCTATATTGACTCCATTATCTTGTATGCGTCTGAGTATGCGAAGATGTATGACAGTAAAACAGGTTTAGAATATTTTTTGTCGGAAGGACAGGATACTTCGGCTTCGGAAAACGTATGTGATCTCTCCTGGATGAAAGAGTATGAAGAGGGAGATCCATCGATGGGAGGGTTCTTCACACGTGCCAGAGCAGGAAAGTGGCCTTATTATCTTACGTACATGCTCCGCTGGCAATCCGGGGAGAAATCCGGTGCCATTCTGGTTAATGTCGATCTGGAGAAGCTGTATGACTATCTGCTTATGGAGCGAAGCAAGTCTGTAAAGTTGTATGCAGTGGATGATGAGCAGCGTATCTTTCTGAAAGAAAATATGACGCAGTTGTATATGAGCCTGCAGGAGGTGGAGAAACTTAAGACATTCCGTACAGGGGAGTCTTATTGCGAACTCAATCGGGTAAAGGATCAGGCATATACTTATGTGCAGCGATATATGGAAGAATATGGATTCACCTGTGTAACGGTATCTCCGGTCGGAGATTATTTTGTGCGGCTGACACAACTGCAGACGCGGTTCTTCGGGGCGATACTTATTGCTGCAATCCTTGCGATTACTATGGCATGTGTTTACAGTGTGAAACTGGTAGAGCCGCATCAGGATAATGCCGTGCTAAGACAGGAACTGGAGCATCGGCAGGATCTGCTGCGCAATTCACAGCTGCTGGCCTTACAGACGCAGATCAACCCGCATTTTCTGTTTAATACACTGAATATTGCGAGTCTCATGATCGAGAGCGAGCAGGGAGAAGAGTATCCGGTAACCCGGATTTTAAGCGGATTATCCGATATCCTGCGCTATTCCCTGAATAAGAATATAAATGTCAGGGTCAGGGAAGAGATTGCCTGCGTAGAAAAATACATTTTTATCATGAAGTACCGATATGGAGAGTTTGAGATTCGGATTGATGTGGACGAGAAGATACAGAATTATTCCATTCCCAAATTCATATTGCAGCCGTTGGTGGAAAATGCATTACAGCATGGAATTCTGCCATGTATGGACACCAGACCGGGAAGCATCAAAATACAGATTTCTGAGATACCTTACACCTATAAAAACGGAAAAGAATTGATGAGTGTCTGTGTTGATGTTATGGATAATGGACTTGGTGTTGATGAAGAGAAGCTGGAGGAACTGCGGAAGTCTATGAATGACCATGAAAATATTTTTAAGAACCACATTGGACTGTTCAATGTATCGGAGCGGTTCTATCTGCTCTTCCATGAGGAACAGGAAGTCATCATAGAGAGTACTTTTGGAATGGGAACACATGTGAAGCTGGTATTTCCGGTTAAGGAGTAGATGATAAGGAAAATCAGGGAGGAACAGAATGAAAGCTTTAAATTCCGTGCTGTCTTCCGGGGTATTACATGAGTATCGCCGGAAGATAGCAGAAACACTTATTTATAACGTGGATGCCGATCTTCATGCAAAGACATATATCGGAAATGAAGGGAACGATATGTATGCGGAACCGGAATTTACCGGAAAGTATCTGGATCTGTGCATGAAGCTGTATCGCACATATAAGGATGAAAGGGCATTGCAGAACGCCCGGAAGGTTGTGGACAGTATTCTTAAGAATCAGCGCGCAGACGGGTATCTGGGATGTCTGCCGGAAGGAAAGGAGTTCCTGAATTTCAGTGTCTGGAATCAGGCCTTTACAGTGCTGGGGCTTGTCTCATATTATCAGGGAACCGATGATCGACGGGCGTTGGATGCAGCGGGGAGAAGCGTTTCCTATACAATGGATCATTTCATGGAAGGAAAGGCGGATATCCTGGATGCGTTAAACGGTGGAACACAGCACATCTCCATTCTTTATTTTATATGTAAGCTTTACAGGATTACGAAAGAAGCAAGATACCGGGAGTACATATTGTTTCTTGTAGACACGATACGGAACTCCGATCTGAATTTTTTTGAGTTTGATGATATTTTAAAGCTTAAGAGCCGCAAGGGAATTGAGAACTTTATCATTCTGCTGGGGATTCTGGAGTATGCGGATATTTTCGAAGACAAGGCTGCGGTTCTGTCGGTAGAGAAGTATTGGCAGCAGGTTGCAGATACCCAGATCCGCAACACCGGAAACGGCACCATTAACGAGTTCTGGACGGAAGGCGGCGGTGGCTGTATGCTTCTGGGAACGGATGTAAAAGCAAATGAAACCTGTGTGGCTGTGGGCTGGGTGGAGCTTTCGCTGGCACTATTTTATCTGAAGCAGGATCCGAAATATCTGGATGCGGTGGACAAGACTCTCTATAACCATATTCTGGCTTCGGTTGCGGAGGATGGAAGCGACTTTGCATATTACCAGCCGAACTATGGCAGGAAGATCCGCTCCAAAGAGGCTGGTCTGTATAAGTGCTGCCGATACCGGGGATTTACGCTGTTCACCTATATGGATGAGATGCTGTACTACGAAGATGAAGATACCCTGATCCCCATGCTGTATACATCGGGACATTACTGCTCCGGGGATACCGACGCGACCATGGAGACAGACTATCCTTTGGAAGGGAATATTAAGATCCTTGTAACCGTACATAGAGAGAAAAAGCTGAAGCTGCGTGTGCCAAAGAAGTGTTCTGTTGCCCGCCTAACGATAAACGGAGCAAAGCAGGACGTTCAGGTTCTGGAAGGATATCTTGTTGTTTCACTTCCAAAGGATCAGGCGGTCGAGGTGGAACTTTTATTTGAAAATAAATTCAATACGGAATATGGTGCCATCGACGGCAGGGAATATGTAGCATTTTCCTATGGATGTATTCTGCTTGCGGCGAAGGGTGTAACCCCGGATACGATCATAAGCAGGGAGGATCTCGCACCGAAGAAGCGCATCCCCAATGATGGTGAGAAAGCTGCATTTACCATTGCGGGAATCCCATACTGCGAGTATGCCGCTGCAGATGATTACAGCGTGTGGCTTCCGGTGGAATAGTGAAAGGAGCTTACTATAATGTGGTATAAGAATGCATGGCGTCGTCATCTGTGTGATATGCATATTGACGACTGGAATCCGGAATTTCTCTCCCAGTTTGATCCGGACACATATGTGGAGAATTTAAAACGTGCCAATGTGAAGAATGCGATGATTTATTTCCAGTCCCATGTTGGTC
>CAKSAI010000168.1 GCA_934434905.1 uncultured Lachnospiraceae bacterium
TTTTCACCGTTACTCTGATTATAATTATAAACTGCCCGGTAGAATTCCGGCGGAAACAGGTCATCGGCCTGCACACAATTCGCCCCCAGTTTTCCCAGCTGCTGCACAAGCTGCTGATAGAACTGAAAGTCTCTTGAATACGTATCCGCACCCGGCTCTGTGGCATTGAGCCTGAGAGCCTTCAGGGGAACATCCTCCCATTCATTTTCCCGCCGGATCTGAAAACTGCCGTCCTGTATACGGGAAACTCCTTCACTCCCCGGCGCAGCTCCGCTTTGTTTATGATTTGCATCCTTCTCTGCATCCGACAATATCTTCTTCATCAACGGTGTGTAAAAATTCCAGAAAAAGTTGCTGATATCCCCCTGTCGGTCATAAGAGATACTCCGATACGCATAGTCAGCCAACAGGAACTTATTATAATTCAAATGGTTTACATAATCATTGAAGTCCCCTGCAAAATAATATACCGGAGCCTTATTCTCATATGTCTTCCGGGTTACTGCCACAAATCGCGGTGTCTTTGTTACCTCCTTCAGCTTCTCCATTCCGGTTGCATTCACATCAAACTCAAAGGTGGCAAGTACCTCGGTATTATAATCTGCCTCCACCAGTTCAAACCAGTTGTAAAAATTGCATTTCCGGCAGCTTCCGAATTCTTCTTTGTACTCCTTATTTACATAAATCTGCAACAGATTTTTCGATTCAAAATCCGTTTTCTGCTCCAGAATAATGATCTTTCCGGCGGAAGAAACCAGCAGGATACCCGGTCCTGAAAACTGCCACTCCACGCCTTCCTGCTGTTCATACATAGGCGGCGCCCAATCCGGGACATCCGTAAAATCCTGGAGTTCGAATATGTAGCGTCCCACCCATGTGGTGGGCTTTACGCCACAGAGTGACTGCATCTGGGAATATATGGAATCGGTCAGTCCCGAATTAAACAGCTCCATCTCGGCAACTACAACTGCGCCGCTCTCATGAGCATAGGAAACCACAGTCATATCATCCGCCGTCATCCCCTTCCCCTGAGCATCCGTACCATCGTAATAGCCATAGGTGTCATCCACAGCTCCGTACAGATCCGCCACGTACATCAGATCCGGCGCATAGTCCAGGTCAGAAAGCTCCCGCGTTGATGTATACTGTCCCGTTTCATCCAGCATCGGCCCAAAGTAGTCCCTGGTATAATCATAAGGAGTGCCATCCTCGAATACATATTTCTGCTGTTCTAAGATCCAGTAGAATCCCTGATGCTTGCGATATGCAGACTCTATATTGATATCATTGTCGTCCTCCGCCAGCAATATCGTCTTGTCCAGCAGGCAGATATTCAGTTTCTTGTCCGGAGCGATCCTCCATCCGATGAAAAGGATCAGCAAAAACACAAGAAAAACCAGCGGAATTAAGAAATACCATCTACGTTTCCTCTTCTTTGCATGTCTGATCTCTTTATCCTTTTCCTCTGTCTTTTTATTCCGATCCTTTTCCGGATTAAAACGGATATTCATCTGCTATTCTCCTCATAATACTCAGCTATCTGCTGATAACAATCCTGAAAAGCCAAAACAACCTCCGGGTTAAAAATCACCCCGCGATTCTGAAGAATGTAGTCATAGGCCTTTTCCAGACTCCACGCTTCTTTATAATTACGCTTTGTAGTAAGCGCATCAAAAGCATCTGCCATAGTGACGATCTGGACATATAGCGGAGTCACCTCTCCTGTCAGTCCACGATATCCATATCCGTCATATTGCTCATGGTGATCTCTGGCAATAATTGCTGCCGTTTCCATGGTTTTCCCCTGAAAGCTGGAAAGAATGCGAAAGCCAAGGTCTGTGTGTCTCTTTATGATTTCCCGTTCCATCTCCATTAAATGTCCCCTTTTGCCGATGATTGATTCCGGTATGACCATCTTTCCTATATCATGAAAAGCAGATGCCTTGGACACCATTTCCGCTTCCTCGGAAGTAAATCCCAATGCTGTACACAGAATTTTTGTATAGGTTCTGACATTCTTTAAATGCTCTTTTTCTCCGCCGCTCCTGGTCTCCAGCTTCTCTGCCATGGAGAGCAGTCTCTTCTCCTGAACATCCGGTTCCGGCTGCGGTGTCATGAGCCATTCATACGCGATACCCATACTGCTTCCGGCCATTTCCATAACACTGCCGAACAGCTCCGACTGTCCATCCTTAATATTTTCGAAATGAAAAATCGTCTGCACCTGCTCTTTGGGAATAAAGATCAGATCAAAATATGTTTCTGTAAAATGCAATGTATTTCCTGTTGTATCATAATAGTTTTCAATCAGGGAATAATTACAGGATGAGGAAATCTTCTGCCGGAAAACTTCTTGATATCCCGTCTCCGTCCGTTCTGCAATTCCGATTCCCACATCATCCGAATTTATTCCGGGACACAGCATCTCCACAAGTGCCTTCAGACCGGACACCGCATTCTGATAGAATTCGTCCATATTCCGGCATTGAAAGATTTCTTTCACGAAATCAGCCGCCCGCTCCACACATTTCGAATAATCCTCCATTTTCTCCCAGGCATCCTTTATATTCCCGTTCTCCTGACACTGCTGAAAAGCCGCGAAGAAAAGAAGAATAAAGATCAAGACGTTTCCAAAACCATATAAGAAGCCGATACTGCTGTTGCGCTGCAGAACACAGACAGCCATTGCGATGTACAACAGTGTCATATACCCCAGCGCCACGAATATAAGACTAACATATTTCACCCTATGCTGCAGGGCTCTCTCGCACTGCCTTGCAAGAAAAGCAGAAATCACCGCTCCGCATATACATGTAAGCGCTGCACCTGCCTGCAAGAGACTTGCCTTTTCCGGAAGAAGCAAAAGTACAGACAACAGAAACAAAAGAAGCATACCCATACGAAATCCGATTTTCTTAGCCTTCATAACACCCATGATCTCCATCAATATGACAGCCATAGAAACCATAGAAAGCACAAGCACCAGATTGTACCATCTTGTAAAATTAATCAGATACGAATCAACGGAAAAATAATACCCAAAAACGGCAACACCACACACGATCACCGACAGAGACAGCAGAAGCAGTCTGCCCGCTCCCTTCTTTTTCAGCAGCAAGATCAATGAGATCACCAGCAACACCATTCCGGACAAGACTATCATTCCGCCCAAAACAGAACCAATCCCTATATCTATTCCGGGATTTTTTGCATTTTCATTTAAATAGGTCTGCACCTTCGCCGAAAAAGGCAATGTTGCCGTCACATTCACCGTCTGGGCTCTGGAAGACGCCGGCAGCACGACTGCATTATAGCAATTGCCCACATAGGCATCCTCTTCATAATGGTTATTATAAACTTCTTCACCGTCAATGCAGATACGAACCGGTGCATAATCTGTAATTACCGTGAGCACCCGTTCCTGATCGGAAGAAGAAAAGCTGTGTCGTAAATGCAGATACTTTCCTGATTTCGTGTCGGAAACCGGCTGTATCTTCGTAGCGGTATTCCACGCTCCGTCATAATCATCCCCGGAACGGTTATTATAGACATATTCCCACGTATAGACAGCATTGTCTTCAAAAAAAGTATGAAAAAAATACCTCTGAATATAGTTAAAAGCCATTGTAACAATCAGAAGAATTGCAGCCACCTCCATCAGGAGGAAAATTCCCGACTGGTTTGACCAGATCTTTTTTATTTGTCTTCCTTTATCCCTAAAATTCTCAAACATCCTTGCACCTTACAACAGAGAATATTTTTCCAGCAATTTCTTAACCTCAGCTTCCTCCGAAACCGTACCTTGTCGTTCCTCCCCGGCCAATTTCCGATACTCTTCCACGACCTCACCCAGTTCTTCATACAGCTTCACTGTCTTTGAAAGCAGCTTTTTTAATCTCTCATTCTCCGCTTTCAGCTTATCGTCGCGATCCTTCTTTGTATCTTCCGCCATAACAATTGCTCCCATTTACTTTCCACAACCTATCACTGCAAAGATGATGACAGCTTCTTTATGAAAATACTGCCGTTCTCTTCCTGTACCGTCAATACCGTTCTTCCTGATACCTGTGATTTCTCTTCATCACCATAAAACACCGCAGTGACCTCTATAAAACCATCCTCTGACCGCCGGGCCTCCGCCTTATAGTACAGATCTGCTCCGTAGTGCGGTTCCCACATTTCAAACTTCTGATGTCCACGATTATACAGATCCGATTTCTCTATATCAACATTCACATCTCCAAAATATTTTATGATAACAGAGCGTATCTCATCCGCATCTGCCTCCCGGTATTTTACGCCGCTGGTAGGCATCTCGCACAGATTCTCATAAAACAGATGGCAAAAGGCAAATTGTACCATTGCATTCACAGACATCTTCTCCGGGGAATCAAAATTCGTCTGTGCCAGCATAAATGCCAGTTCATAGCTTCTCTGTGCCATTGCATCCACATCAAGATACTCCGGTACACCTGCGGCAGACAGATCCACCTGATAATCATCCTTTTCTTTGCTGTCCCCCTGCTTTCTGTTGGGATCTGCATTATTACAGCCTGCACCAGAAAACAGAAGAACAGTTATTATCAAAATACATGACCACAAAGACCATCTTTTTCTCACAATAACTGTCCCCTATCCTAAATTTGTTGTTCAATTTGCTTAATATGGCCAATTAAAATTTGTGTAAGAAATGGTCATATCCGGATCATTTTCCACGAATACATACGCGCTTCCCACCTGCTCATAAGCGATATAAGCGTCAGACCTAATGGTGGAGCCCAGCGGCAGATTCACGGAAAGGCTCTCCAAAGGAGTATTCACTACCTGCACGATCCCGGTCTGCTTATTGTAATCCTGCTTAAAATGATAACGATATGCCATGAAACACTTGTTTACATCGGTTCTTAAGACAGGATCACCTTTCGGAAGTACGAAGGTCTTGGTCTCCGGATCGTAGCTTCGTTCATCATAGCGATCCGAAACTCTCACCGTATATACCACAGTTCCGCAGATACCGTTTCCGTCATCGGTATAAGTATCGTTATCCCAGTTATTGGAGCACATCTGGAAACGATATTCTTTTCCAATCTCCAGGCTGATGTTCTCACCGCCATAGCAGATGGTTCCATCCTCAAATCTTACCGACATTTTCTTGGGGCAGACAATGCCGAGAGATATCTGTTCTCCCGCAGGCACATCCGGCTCCTCTGTCTCTCCGGTTCCGGCTTTCTTCTGCCACTGCGCATATAAGGTAACTACATTGATTGATTTATCAAAAGGCATTGTATCTGTCGTAAACTGCTGACCGGGAATATAAGCAGTACCGCTTCCGTCTGCTTCCGTATTCCAGCCTGTAAACTCGTACCTGTCTCTGGCAAATTCATTTTCCTGAATCGTGACGGTATCTCCCCTGTAATAATGCGTTCCGTCTGTCGTTGCTCCGGTGGCATCATCACAGGCGGGATCATATACAAAGCTGTAGAAAGGAACGACCACACCATCTACATGCCATCCGTCATCCTCCTGCTTGATCACATACCAGATGATGAACTGTCCATCCTTCAACTCAACGGCAGGGGTCTCTCCAAGATATGCATCCACACCGTTCTCATTGTAATATGCCTGCCGCATCTTGATGGTTCCCTTCCCTGCGTATTCATAATTCGCTGACGGCTGGGAAGCAGTTCCCACCGGAACATTCAGTCCCTCCTTCAACAGATAAAAGCTTGCCGAAGTCTCTCTGTAGGAACCTCCTGATCCCCATCCGGCAGCTTCTGCCGATACCGGAACCGCACCGGTCAGAATCAGAACGGAACACAACAACATTGCTGTAATCGCAGTTATTTTTTTCGTCAGCCTCTTCTTCTCTTTCATCATACATACCTCCGTATCTGCTTGCAATCCGATAAAAAAACCAGGTTGCAATATTTTAAATATTTGCAACCTGGCAAGCATAACATATCTGTCTTAGCCCCATGGCTTTGTGCCCTTATCTTTCGACAAGTTTACCAAAATCTCCATTTGTTGTAAATATATCGCATATTTCGGATCTTGTCAAGCATTTTTATAATTTTTTTTCCAATACCAAAAAAACATAGCAAAAAAAACCTGATTTTACCGCGAAATGTCATTTTGAGAGCGCGAAATGCGCTTTGTACCAATTGAAAAAGCATCGGTTGTATTGTAAAATAAACATACACGCAGCATGTTTTTCGCTTGTAAGCGAAAGAAGCTGTGAATCGTATCAATACTTATACAAGGAGAACGCGCTATGTTGAGAATCGCCATATGCGATGACAACCGGGATTTTTTACAAAACGCAGTATCATTTATAAAGAAATGGTCAGAACAGAGCGGCATCCCCGTCAAGCTTTTCACCTACGACAACGGTGACAGCTTAATCGGCGGCACTTCGGCTATCCGTATGGATATCATTTTTCTGGATATTATCATGCCCATGTTAAACGGCATGGATACCGCAAGGGAGCTTCGGCAGCACGACGCCTCCGTGCGGATCATCTTCCTGACCTCATCGCCTGAATTTGCGTTGGAATCTTACGCGGTAAAAGCGCAGGGTTATATCCTGAAGCCTGTCACCTATGATAAAATAAAAGACGCTCTGGACGAATGCGCACATGCATTTGAAGAAGAACCGAAAAATATCGTGCTTAAGACGACATACGGCTATCAAAAGCTGTATTTCCACGATATCGAATATGCAGAAGCTCAGAATAAGCGGGTGATCTTCTACCTGAAGAACGGGGAAAGTATCGAATCCTCCGTGCCGCTCTACTCCTTTGAGGACAGGCTTACGGACAGTGACGGCTTCTTTAAATGCCATCGGAGTTATCTTGTTTATATGCCAAATGTGGATCATTTCAACAATACCGATATCATAACGAAATCCGGGCGGAACATCCC
>CAKSAI010000169.1 GCA_934434905.1 uncultured Lachnospiraceae bacterium
GGGTCGATCCGGCAGGGATGTTCTCCATCGCGTTTGCAACAGCCACGATTCTGAATTCCATTGCGGATTTTGGCATGCGGGTATACCAGGTTACTGATACAAACCGGCAGCATAGCTTTGGGGTGTATCTGGCATCGCGGCTTGTGGTCGATGTATGTATGGTGGTCTGTGGGCTCATTTTTGTAACTGTGAGCGGGTATACCATTGCGAAATCTGCAATCTGCCTTGGCTTGGTGGGATTCCGATTCGTGGATGCAGTAAGTGAGACATATCAGGGAGAGTTTCAGCTGAATGGAAGACTGGATATAGGTGGTAAGTCCGTTTTCTATCGAACATCTGCTGCAATTGCCGTGTTTGCCATCGTTGATGTTGTAACAAAGAATATGATAGCGGCTACATTTGCGTTATTGTTAACGAATGCAGTGATATGGTGCTGTTATGATATACGTTTGGTTCAAAGATATACAAAGGAGCGGCCCAGCTTCCAGAGAGCGGAGATAGCAGCGGTGCTAAAGGATTGCTTCCCATTGTTCTTTTCTACATTTTTAAATAATTATATCGTCAATGCGCCGAAATATGCGATTGATAAGCTGCTCACTTACGATATGCAGACATATTTTAATATCATATATCTTCCGACGTTTACGATTAATTTGATGAGCATTTTCGTGTTAAAGCCGATGCTGAAGGGATTGGGAGAGGTCTGGAATGGGAAGCAATACCGCAAATTCCTTGGAATTGCGGCAAAGATGGGGGCTGCAATCGTGGTGATGACGATACTGGTAGAAGCAGTCTGCTATGTGATGGGAATTCCGATATTATCCTTTATTTATAACGTGGATCTGGCGCCATATAAAGGAGATTTGCTGGTTTTGGTGCTTTCCGGCGGCTTTTTTGCGCTAAGTGTGGCGCTGTTTTATACCTTAACGACTATGCGGGCACAGAAGCTGGTGAGCCTGGCATATATAGCGGCAGCGATAGCCGGATTATTTTTGCCGGATCTTCTGGTGGCGGAAGCCGGAATTAGGGGAGCGGCAATTTCCAGTGTTTGCATTTCGGCGGTGCTCGCAGTGGTGCTATTCGGAATATTTGTACTTGAATGGAGACGAAAAAAGGAGATGTAAAAAACACTTTCAAAGAAAAATCGCCCAGGCCGTGCGGCCTGAGCGATTTTTTTGGGATTTATTGTACAGCCTGTTCGGCAAGGAGCCGGGCGTATTCGGCTTCGGCCTTTATCAGTCGGTCATAAGGCCATACATAGGGTTTTACATCATCAGCCAAGGCATCATAGGATGAACGCGCTCGGTCGATATCAGCCTTACAGTCCAGGGTGATTACATCGGGAAGGCAGACGATCATGTTGGAGACGACATCGGCCTTTAGCTGCAGAAAATATTTTTCACTTTCAGTACCCTCCAGCTTATAGACAAAGACAGGATCTCCGGTTTTTAAATTGTTAAAGATTGTCTCGGCGGAGCTGTAGGGCAGGTTAATGCAGCCGTGAGATCCGGTATAGGTATAATAATTTCCACCGAAATCGCTCTTCCATGTGGCATCGTGCATTCCGATATTGCCATTGAAGGGCATCCAGAAGTCTACCGGAGTTGCATAATCCCTGCCGCGCAGCACAGCACCGCGCTGTGTGTAGGTGACGGAGAAGGCTCCGGGAGGTGTATCATTTCCACCCTGGACGTTACCGGATATCAGATCGCTTTCCAGAAGCAGAGCTCCGTCCTTATAGAAATACAGGTGCTGCGCAGTCAGGTTGATCTCGACATATGTATCACCGTAATCCTTCTCGTCAAAGCTCTTGGCTTTCTTGCTGTAGGAAGGCTCTCTGGTGATTACCGCACCGTTTTTGATGTTCTCTATAAGAGCAGTTACCTCTTCTGACTGATTTATCTGCCAGCCATACTTGTTGTTTTTCAACTGTACTGTGGGGCCATAGGTTGTGGTGAAGCTTCTTGTCTTGCCGTAGGTATCGTATTTGCCGGCAAGCTCTTTGATATAGGCGGCTGCCTGTGCTTCGTCCACAACGAACTGGTTATCCTCTGTAAGGCTCAGCCAACTGTGGATGGCAGTACCATTTAAAGTCTCTGTATTGTTTCCGATCTTATATGTGACAGCCGTTTTAATAGCGGTATTTAACTGCGCAAGGGCGGCTTTAAGAGATTCGTCCTTGGACGTTACTTTTGGCTGTACATAACAATTTGCTTCATCCAAAGACAGCTTTTCCTGCAGATTGATGATATTGGAATGAAGCGCTTCCGACAGGGCAGATGTATCAATCTGCGCACCAGCTTCCTCCGGTATGATGGAGTAACCCTTTCCGTCTGTGTAGTCGGATATGTGTGCATCTACGGGCTTGTGGCTGTCAGATTCCTTCACACACTGCAGATTTTCTACGATGTTCTGGAGCTTTCCTTCGTCATAAGAGACCATGGTTTCCAGCTCGATCGTTGTTTTGCGGAACAGAGAAGCGGGCCATTTAAATCCGCTGCGGGAAGCCTGTTCCTTCTCCAGGCTGCCATCGAATATTGGCTGCAGGTCTATCTCGGAGCCTTTTATGGTTTCATGTTTCCCGTTTCGATCGGTCAACTCCAACTGATACGGATCGATTGTTTCGGAAATGAGAAGCTTCACTTCTGCAACTGTTTTCCTGGAGCAGTCAATGCCGTTGATCGTAGTCCGGAACGGAAAGCGCTTGTTGAAATAGAAGCTTACAGCCACATAGATGACTGTCAGCAGGGCAACTGCCACGACTGCTATCAGGATGGCGAGTTGTTTTCTATTCATTTTTCTTCGTGTTCGCATGTATAAATCCTCCAAAAAAGATAAATATAACCTTATTATAAAGAAATATCGAAAATTGTCAATAAATGGAAGAGCTTCTTAAGATTTTTTAAGATTACACTGCAAGCTTGCATGGTTTGGAAAAGAATGGTATACTAACGAAAGACATTAACTATTGAAGGAGGTACTCTGACGTGAGAACCTATTTAGTAACCGGAGGCGCCGGATTCATCGGCTCCAATTACATTCATTACATGTTTCGTAAGTACGACAATGATATTCGCATCATCAATGTAGACAAGCTGACGTATGCGGGCAATCTGGAGAATTTAAAGGATATTGAGAATCGGGACAATTATTCCTTTGTAAAAGCGGATATCTGTGATAAAGAAGCAATCCGGAAGATTTTTGCAGAGAATGATATTGATCGTGTGGTTCATTTTGCCGCAGAAAGCCATGTGGATCGCAGTATCAAGAATCCGGAAGTGTTTGTGCAGACCAATGTGCTGGGTACTGCTGTGATGCTGAACTGTGCCAAGGAAGCCTGGGAGCTGCCGGATGGAAGTTTCAAGGAGGGAAAGAAGTTCCTGCACGTTTCCACAGATGAGGTGTACGGTTCCCTGCCGGATGATGAGAATGCGTTCTTCTATGAGACGTCCCCCTATGATCCGCACAGCCCATATTCCGCCAGCAAGGCCAGCTCGGACTTCCTGGTGAAGGCTTATATTGACACCTATAAGTTCCCGGCGAATATCACGAACTGTTCCAACAATTACGGACCGTATCAGTTCCCGGAGAAGCTGATTCCGTTGATCATCAACAATGCGCTGCAGGGCAAGAAGCTTCCGGTATACGGCGACGGCAAGAATGTCCGTGACTGGCTGTACGTAGACGACCATGCCAAGGGAATCGATATGGTGCAGGAGAAGGGCAGACTGGGACAGACCTACAATATCGGCGGACACAACGAGAAGCAGAATATTGAGATCATTAATATCATCATTGAGACATTGCAGGAGATGTTGCCGGATAGTGATCCGAGAAAGGCTCTGGTGAGCACGGATCTGATCACATATGTGGAGGATCGTAAAGGTCATGACAGACGCTATGCCATCGCGCCGGACAAGATCAAAGCAGAGATAGGCTGGGAGCCTGAGACCATGTTCAAAGAGGGGATCCGCAAGACCATCGCATGGTTCTTCGAGCATGAGGATTGGATGAAGAATGTTACAAGCGGTGACTATCAGAAGTACTATGAGGATATGTACCGGAACCGGTAAAGGAGGGCGCAGAGAATGAAAGGAATCATATTAGCCGGAGGCTCCGGCACAAGATTATATCCATTGACGAAGGCGATTTCCAAGCAGATCATGCCGGTGTATGATAAGCCGATGATCTACTATCCGCTTTCAACGCTGATGCTGGCCGGAATCCGGGAGATATTGATCATATCTACTCCAAGAGATTTGCCGGTATTTGAGGAATTGCTGGGTGACGGCAGTCAGTTGGGAATGAAGTTTGAGTATGCCATTCAGGAGAAGCCGAGAGGATTGGCGGATGCATTCCTTGTCGGCGAACAATTTATCGGAAAGGATGCGGTAGCGCTCGTCCTTGGAGATAATATATTTTACGGACAGAGCTTTTCCAGAGTATTGAAAAGCGCAGCGGAGCGGACGGAGAACCAGCCGGGAGCAACCATCTTTGGCTATTATGTGAAGGATCCCAGGGAATATGGCGTGGTAGAGTTCGATGAAGAGGGAACGGCCATCTCTATCGAGGAGAAGCCGGAGCATCCCAAGTCTAATTATGCCGTGCCGGGACTGTACTTCTATGACAATGACGTGGTAGAGATTGCCAAGAATGTGAAGCCCTCTGCACGCGGAGAGATAGAGATCACCAGTGTCAATAATGAGTATTTAAGACGCGGGAACCTGAAGGTTGAGACTTTGGGACGTGGATTTGCATGGCTGGACACCGGGAATCATGATATGCTGCTGGCAGCGGCAGACTTCGTATCTGCGTTCCAGAAGCGCCAGGGATTGTATATTTCCTGTATTGAGGAGATTGCATACAAGCGAGGTTTTATCGATGCAGAACAGCTCCGGAAACTGGCAGAACCGCTGTTGAAGACCGAGTATGGACAATATCTGTTGGATGTTGCCAATGGGCTGTAATGTGTGTTATAGTATGGTGCGACTATAATATGATCAGGAGATAGAAAATGGGAAAGATTAAAGTGACAGAAGACTGCAATGGAATCAAAGGATTGCGGGTGATCGAGCCAACTGTGTTTGGCGATGAACGCGGATATTTTATGGAAACCTATAATTATAATGACTTTAAGGCGGCAGGCATTGACTGTGAGTTTGTGCAGGATAATCAGTCTGCATCTAAGAAGGGCGTGCTTCGTGGCCTGCACTTCCAGATCAATTATCCCCAGGACAAGCTGGTTCGGGTAGTAAATGGGGAAGTGTTTGATGTGGCGGTAGACCTTAGGGATGGCTCAGAGACCTTTGGCAAATGGTTTGGGGTAGTGCTTTCTGCTGAAAATAAGAAGCAGTTCTTTATTCCGAAGGGGTTTGCCCATGGCTTTGTAGTGCTGTCCGATTACGCAGAATTCTGCTACAAGGTGACAGACTTCTATCATCCCAATGATGAGGGTGGTCTGCTGTGGAAGGATCCGGAGATCGGTGTGGAATGGCCCATGCCGGAGGGTATGACAGAAGCAGATCTGACACTATCGGATAAGGATACGAAGTGGGGCGGAATAGGGGAGTATATGGCGAGCAGAAGCGGGAAGTAAGTCTGCTCGCTTAATTGAGAGGTTTAAGAGAAGAGAATGTCAAAAATAAGAGCGTTTTTAAGCCTGCCAATCGAGTTGTACCACAACCGGAGACTTGTTTTCAGCTTGGCAAAAAATGATTTTAAAACGAGATATGCAGGTTCATATTTGGGAATTATCTGGGCGTTTATCCAGCCAATCGTTACCGTGCTGGTGTATTGGTTTGTGTTTGAAAAGGGATTAAAGGCCGGAGCTATGAATACAAAAGCAGGGATAGATGTTCCCTTTGTATTGTGGCTGGTTGCCGGAATCGTGCCGTGGTTCTACTTCTCAGACGCGCTGAATGGCGCTACCAGTGCCTTGATGGAATATGCATATCTGGTGAAGAAGGTGGTCTTTAAGATAAGTATCCTTCCGATTGTAAAGATGATATCGGCATTATTTGTTCACCTGTTTTTTATTGCGTTTACATTAGTGCTGTTTGCGGCTTATGGATATTTCCCGGATCTCTATACATTGCAGGTGTTATATTATTCCCTTGCAATGTTTTTACTGGTATTGGGATTGGCATATGCGACTTGTTCTGTTGTTATTTTCTTCCGCGACCTGACTCAGATCATCAATATTGCATTACAGATTGGAGTATGGGTGACGCCTATCATGTGGAATATAGATACCATAGAGCTGCCACCTGTACTGCTTACAATCTTTAAACTGAATCCGATGTATTATATTGTCGCCGGATATCGGGATGCATTGATCAATAAAGTATGGTTTTTTGAGCATCCCGGACAAACAGTATATTTTTGGATATTGACAGCGATGCTGTTTTGTTTTGGTTCTATTATTTTTAAACGGCTGAAGGTTCACTTCGCAGATGTATTATAGAAAGGCAGAGCAAATGAGCGAAATTGCGATAAACGTGCAGGGACTCAGTAAAATTTATAAGTTATATGATAAACCGATAGACCGGCTGAAGGAATCTTTAGGATTGTCACGGACAAAAAGGTACAGAGAGCATTATGCTCTGCAGGATGTTTCTTTCAGTGTGGAAAAAGGGGAAACAATTGGTATTATTGGTACAAATGGCTCCGGAAAGTCTACATTATTGAAGATTATTACCGGCGTACTGAATCCGACAATGGGAAGCCTTTCTATCAATGGCCGGATTTCTGCATTGCTGGAGCTGGGAGCCGGTTTTAACATGGATTATACCGGAATTGAAAATGTATACATGAACGGAACCATGATGGGATATACAAAAAAAGAGATGGATGAAAAGCTGCAGGATATCCTGGATTTTGCAG
>CAKSAI010000170.1 GCA_934434905.1 uncultured Lachnospiraceae bacterium
GAGTTTTCTGGATCTTTAGAGCCAGAAAACTCCGTCCCCAGTGGATTTGTTTAACATCACATCCTGAAACAAATAATCCCCAGATTCGCTATACCATATTCTACAGGCGTCGAAGTATAATAAAGAAAATTAAGATGGTCTGCATCTGTGGATCTGGAACAGCATGTATGGTATTTGAGTAGTAGGAGGAATAAGAGGGATGAAATACGGACATTTTGATCAGGAAAAAAGGGAATATGTCATTGACCGTGTAGATCTGCCCACATCCTGGACGAATTATCTTGGAGTGGAAGAGATGGCGGCAGTGGTGAATCATACCGCAGGAGGATATTTGTTTTACAAGTCACCGGAATATCACCGGATCACCAGATTCCGTGCAAATGCGGTGCCGATGGACCGGCCGGGACATTATGTATATCTGAGGGATGAGGAATCAGGAGACTACTGGTCCATATCCTGGCAGCCGGTTGGAAAGCCTTTGGATCAGGCAAAGTATATCTGCCGTCACGGAATGTCTTACAGTGTCTACGAATGCGATTACAGCCAGATACAGGCAAGCCAGACTCTGTTTATCCCAATTGGGGATACGGTGGAGATCTGGGATGTGAAGATCCGCAATAACGATAATCGCACAAGAAAATTCAGTGTATTTTCCTATTGTGAATTTTCCTTCCATCAGATTCCGATGGATAATCAGAACTTCCAGATGAGTCTGTATGCGGCAGGATCATCTTATGAAGACGGCATCATCGAACATGACCTGTTTTACGAAGAGTTTGGGTATCAGTATTTTGTTTCCAATTTTGAGCCGGATGGATATGACTGTCTGCGAGATACCTTTATCGGACCATACCGGACAGAGAATAAACCTTTGGTTGTGGAAACTGGAAAATGCTGCAGCAGTCAGGAACTGGGAGGCAATCACTGTGGCGTATTAAAGAAAGAGATCTCTCTGGAACCGGGACAGGAAGTGCGTCTGCTGTTTTTTCTGGGAGAGGGAAAACGAGAAGAAGGAAAGAAAATCCGGGAAAAATATCAGGATCTTAAGATGGCAGATCAGGCACTGGAGAGATTGCATAATTACTGGGAGAAGAAGTTTTCCAGACTGCAGATAAAGACCCCGGATGAAGATATGAACACCATGATTAATACCTGGAATCTGTATCAGGCAGAGGTAAATATTATGTTCTCCAGATTCGCATCTTTTATAGAAGTTGGAGGACGAACCGGTCTTGGCTATCGGGATACGGCGCAGGATGCTATGACTGTGCCACATTCTAATCCGGAAAAATGCCGGCAGAGGATTGTGGAACTGTTGCGTGGACTGGTAAAAGAGGGATATGGTCTGCATCTTTTCCAGCCGGAATGGTTTGAGCCGGATACAAAAGTAAAACCGTTCCAGTCACCAACTGTAGTACCGACACCCAAAGCAGAAGATATGATCCATGGAATCAAAGATGCCTGCTCGGATGACGCACTGTGGCTGATAGCATCAATTGTGGAATATATCAAGGAGACTGGTGAACTGTCTTTTGCAGACGAGATCACCACCTATGCGGATGGCGGAGAAGGAACAGTATATGAACATATGATGCGGATCCTGGATTTTTCAGCAAGAGAAGTGGGAACACATGGTATCTGTAAAGGCCTTCGCGCAGACTGGAATGACTGTCTGAATCTTGGTGGCGGAGAAAGCGCGCTGGTATCCTTCCTTCATATATGGGCACTGCGTAACTTTCTGGAACTGGCAGAACTGCGAAAAGACAGCAGGAATGTAAAAAAATATTCGGATATGCTTCAGAGAGTTCAGGAAGTGTGTGACCGGGAATTGTGGGATGAGCAGTGGTACATCCGTGGAGTGACCAGAAAAGGCAGAAGGATTGGTACTTCCAAAGACGTGGAAGGAAAAATCCATCTGGAATCCAATGCCTGGGCGGTATTATCCGGTGCAGCTCCGGAAGAAAAGGGAAAAATGGCGCTGGACAGTGTGGAAAAGTACCTGTACACCCCATATGGCATTATGCTGAACGGACCGGCGTATACAATACCGGATGAAGACATTGGATTTGTGACAAGAGTTTATCCGGGACTGAAAGAAAATGCATCTATATTCAGTCATCCGAATCCATGGGTATGGGCTGCAGAGTGTGTGCTGGGACGGGGAGACAAAGCAATAAAGTTCTATCATGCCCTTTGTCCGAGCAGACAGAATGACCGGATTGAAATCCGCCAGGCAGAGCCGTATTCTTACTGCCAGTTTATTGTCGGAAAGGATCATACCGCATTTGGCAGGGCAAGACATCCATTTATGACAGGAACCGGAGGATGGGCATATTTTGCGGCTACCAGATATATGCTGGGTATCCGCCCGGATTTTGAAGAATTAAAGATAGACCCGTGTATTCCGGCAGAATGGGATGGATTTATTGTGCAGAGAATCTGGAGAGGTGCTGTGTACCAGATCACGGTGGAGAATCCACAGCATGTGATGAAGGGTGTGGAAGAAATTTGGATAGATGGACAGAAATCCGAAAAAATACCAGCTTATCCGGCAGGAAGTACGCACCGTGTCTGTGTGGTAATGGGATAACATCAGATAAAGTGGAAAAAGATGAGAATTGGGGGAAAAACAGATGATCAGATTTGGAACAGGTGGCTGGAGAGCTATTATCGGGGATGAATTTACCAAGGCAAATATTCAGATTCTGGCAGCTGCCATGGCAGAAAAAATGAAAGCAGAGGATGTGGATAAAAAAGGTCTTGTGATTGGATATGACCGGCGGTTTCTTTCGAAGGAAACCGTATACTGGACCTGTGAGGTACTGGCGGCAGAGGGAATTCCGGTGTTATTCGTAAACCGGTCTGTTCCTACACCTACGATTATGTTTTATGTGATGAAACATCAGCTCCCATATGGTATGATGGTTACAGCAAGTCATAATCCGGCAATCTATAATGGAATCAAGGTTTTTACTGCCGGAGGAAGAGATGCGGATGAAGCACAGACACAGGATATCGAAAAATACATTCAGAAAATCGAGCAACAAAAAGAACAGTATCCAATCCGGACTATGGAATATGCAAAGGCACTGGAAGCAGGACTGGTGACGGAGTTCAATCCATTAAATGAATATCTGGACAATATTATTGAGCGGATCAATATGAAGAAAATACGTGATGCGGCTCTTCATATTGCATTGGATCCCATGTACGGAGTCAGCCAGACATCCCTGAAAACGATTCTACTGACAGCCAGATGTGATGTGGATCTGATCAATGAACGCCATGATACTTTATTTGGCGGACGGCTTCCGGCACCATCCGAGGAGACTCTGCGGGCACTGCGCACCCATGTCATTGATTACCGATGCGATATCGGTCTGGCAACAGACGGAGATGCAGACCGGATCGGAGTCATTGATGATCAGGGCAAGTTCCTTCATGCCAATGAGATACTGGTATTATTGTATTATTATCTGGTGAAATATAAGGGCTGGCACGGACCGGCGGTACGGAACCTGGCTACTACCCATATGTTGGATAAAGTGGCGGAAAGCTTTGGCGAAACATGTTATGAAGTGCCGGTGGGCTTTAAATATGTCTCGGCGAAGATGCAGGAGACAGATGCACTCATCGGGGGAGAATCTTCAGGAGGTCTGACTGTAAAAGGTCACATCAATGGCAAGGATGGTGTATATGCGGCCGCACTTCTGGTGGAGATGCTGGCTGTGACCGGAATGAAAATCTCAGAGATTGCCAGGAAGCTGGAAGAGGAATATGGCACATTGTATACCATAGAGAAGGCATATCATTTTTCAGAAGAAGTGAAAGAACAGATGAAAGATCAGTTGTCAGAAGGAAAAGATCTGCCAGATTTTGGAAGAGGTATAAACCATGTTTCCTATATGGATGGATGTAAAGTGTATTTTGAGGATGGAGGATGGGTACTGGCCAGATTCTCCGGAACCGAACCGCTGCTTCGTATATTCTGTGAAATGCAGGAGAAAAAAGAAGCGGAGGAAATCTGCCTGATTATGGAACAGTTCCTTGGTTTGCAGGCTGTCTGATCATGCAGAAAGTGAGTATGAAAAAAAGAAAATTATCTATTAAAATCATTGTGGTGGGACTGCTTCTGATCTGTTGGTTCCTGCCGTTTCTGATCATTGCCGGACTGACTGGAAGCTACATGTCCGGCAATCATTTTGAAAATCAGATCAATTCTCAGCGGAAAAGTCTGTCTTTTTATAATCAGGTATGTACGGAGCGGTTGAATCATGCCATTATGATTTCCAGACAGGCGACCTATGACGGAACCATCAATCGTATATACCGATCCTGGAAAAATGGAGAATTATCCATGGAAGCAATGCTTCAGGCATGCAACAGCCAGTTATATCAGATGTATGCTCATGATGACTGTATACAGGATGCCATTCTCTGGATGAAGGAAGGAGAGACTTTGTATAAAGCCAATAGTTACAATGAGAGTACAGGAGGCGGGTATCGCCAGATAGAAGCTTTCTGGGAAAGTGATTATGACAGGGCAGAGGAAATCGCAGCCGATCTGGATACCAAAATACAGTTTTATAATCAGGATGGAAAGCTGTACCTGATTCGGAATATGGTAGACAGCAATTTCAAAAAGGTTGCCACGCTGGTGCTGCGTCTGAATCAGAGGTACTGTTTTGCCAATCTGACCAATCAGGCGGAAGATACAGATGTAACCGTGTGGATCAACGAACAGGAGATACCGATTCTTGGGAAGATCCTGCAGTGGAGTGATGTGCGCAAAGAAGGCGAAGAAGGACGCAGTGGTTACTATCTGCATCAGAATAAACTGGGAATTTATGACAGCAGAAAAGAGGATGATTATCGAATTACAACAATGTTGAGAATACGGGAGGCGGCAATGATAACGCCGTTTTATGGATACCGGATATTGCTGGCGGGTATGCTGATCTGCCTGGTGCCTCTTCTGATTCTGACTATTCTTCTTTTTCGGAAGTATTTTTCAGAGCCTGTGGATATGCTGGTAAAGGGGGCAGAAGAAATTGAAAAAGGTAATCTTGGATATCAGCTCAGGGCAGTTCCGGGAGCGGAAGAATTTACTTATCTGTCTGAAGCATTTAATAAGATGTCCAGCCAGTTAAAGTTTCAGTTTGACCATATTTATGAAGAGGAAATTGCCTTAAGAGATGCCAGAATTATGGCACTTCAGTCCCATATTAATCCGCATTTTATGAACAATACCCTGGAGATCATCAACTGGGAGGCGAGAATGAACGGGGATGAGCAGGTTTCCCAGATGATTGAGGCTCTTTCTACGCTGATGGATGCAACCATTGACCGCAGGAGACAGCCGGAGGTCAGACTTTCAGAAGAGATGAGGTATGTGAATGCATACCTGAAGATTCTGAAAACACGTCTGGGAAAACGGCTGGATGTTATCAATGAACTGCCGGCTTCCATTATGGATTATCAGGTGCCTCGCCTGATACTGCAGCCAATTATAGAGAATGCAGTAGAACATGGAGCGGTACGGAAAGGTCATGGAACCGTGATTTTAAAAGGATATGCAGAGGGGGAATTCCTTCATCTGGAGATCTATAACGATGGTGGAATTACCGGGGAAGAGAAAGCCAAAATACAGCGTCTCCTGGATCCGGATTATGATACCAGCAAGGAATCTTCCGGTAATCTTGGAATTGCCAATGTGAACCAGAGGCTTAAAATTCTTTATGGAGAACCATGTGGACTGACCATAGAGGAAGTGGGAGAGCATCAGGTAAGAAGTGCTTTGACGATTCGTGTGGGAGAAGTGAACAAGAAAATACAAGAAATCACAGAATGAGTTATTCATTTTATACAGAGCCGGTGTCATAATATAGATAACAAATAGAACAGGAGTGAGGGTGACATTCCTGAATCAAAGATTGGGGGAAAATAAAATGAAGAAGAAAGTGTTAGCAGCGTTTTTGGCAGGTTCAATGGTAATTGCTATGGGAACAGGTGCATTTGCAAGTGACAGTGATGTATCATTAAGTGTAACCACAACATTTGCAGGTGAAGATGGCAACGCTAAGAATTATCAGGATGCATGTAAGGCATTTACGGATGAGACACAGATTGAGATTAAGGATTCTTCCGCAACATCGGATGAAACATTTAAATCCCGTGTGGCAACTGATTTTGAGACTGGTTCTGAACCAGACGTCTTATTCTTCTTTACCGGAGCAGACGCAAGCCCGTTCATCAAAGAAGATAAGGTAGTATCTCTGGATGAGATCAGGGAAGTTTATCCGGAATATGCCGATAATATGGATGATGACAAGCTTCCGGGCAATCTGGTAGATGACAGACATTACGCCGTACCGGTAAATGGATACTGGGAAGCTATGTTCTGTAATACAGAAGTTCTGGATGCAGCAGGCGTAGAAGTACCGGGCAGCGACTATACCTGGGATCAGTTCATGGATGACTGTCAGAAGATCAAAGATGCAGGTTACACACCGATTGCTGCCGCTTTGGGTGAGATTCCTCATTACTGGTGGGAATATGCAATCTTTAACAATACCTCACTGGAAACACATCTGGAGATACCGACATCGGTAGATGAAGGTAACGGTCCTGGATGGGTACAGGGTATGGAAGATATCAAGTCCTTATATGAAGCTGGCTACTTCCCGGATAATACTTTATCCGCAAAAGATGATGAGACATTTGCCATGTTCACAGACAGTAAGGCAGCATTTTTGATTGACGGATCATGGAAAGTTGGCGGTATCGCTGCAACCTGTCAGTCAGATCCCGATGATCCGGCTACTCTGGATCAGGAAAAACTGGATCATTTTACTGTTACATATGTACCGGCAAA
>CAKSAI010000171.1 GCA_934434905.1 uncultured Lachnospiraceae bacterium
GTATCCAGATAATTCAGAATGGACCATGGATTGTAGATGTCTGTCTTGCTGCCGAATGTAAAGCCGTCATACCATCTTTTTACCATTTCCCTGTCCGTATAACCGCACTCATCCATTCCGGCAAATACTTCTTCTTCCGTAAACCCAAAACAATCTGCATACTTATCAGATGTGGTCGTTACTACCTCCAGATTATTCAGATCGGAAAAGATGGATTCCTTGCTCACTCTGGTAATCCCCGTCATAATGGCGCGTTCCAGCCAGGGATTGGTCTTAAAGGTGGAATTGAACATACTTCTGGTAAAGGCCACAAGCTCCTCCCAGTATCCATCCACATATGCCTCCTGCATGGGAGTATCATACTCGTCCAGGAGAATGATGACCTTCTTTCCATAATACCGGAACAGATATTTTGCCAGATTATGAATTGCCAATGTTGCCTCCACATCTCCCATATCTACTGTTACCCTGTGGAAGAAATCTCTGTCTGCGTCTTCCATAACATCGCTGTCCAATAAAAATGAATGGTCTGCGTATAGCTCAGCTAACATCTGGCATATCTTTCTTCTGGTCATCTCATAGTCACTTTCTTTTACATTGGCAAATGACAGACTGATCACCGGATAGGTTCCCTGCAGCTTTACGTACTTTTCCTCCTGCCAGATGGAGAGCCCTTCAAACAGGTCTCCCCGTCCTGCATAATCCAAAGAGAAAAACTGCTCCACCATACTCATGGTAAGTGTCTTTCCGAAACGGCGCGGCCTTGCAATCAGGGTAACACTGTCCCTGCCTTCCCACCATTCCTTTATGAAGGATGTTTTATCCACGTAAAAGCAATTATTTTCGATGATTTCATTAAAATTCTGTATGCCAATGGCTACTGTTCTTCCCATCTGCGCACCTCCCAAATAAGAGAAAAAATCCGTTACACAAGATTCTTTTTCTTAGTATAACGGATTTTTTATGAAAATACAATAAAATGGGGGAAAACCTTTCTTTTTTGTTTTAAATATATGGGGGCTGTAAAAACCCCATAATATTAATTCACTTTTTCTGTTCAAGCAGCCAGCTCATTAATTCCTCATCTGTATATGCATAATCCCATGCATTATGGCCAACTCCGTGGCAGATCTTCAATTTTGCATTTCCTCCGCACTTATTCACAGAGTTCAACATATTTATACTCTCGGCCATCGGCACAATGGTGTCGCAGTCTCCATGATATCCTCCAGGAAGGCAATCAGAGACTCTGTATAATACCCCAATATTTTCCGTTCGGACACATTGCTCGCATCCCTAGAATTCTTCTACCACATCTCCGCCTTCTAACCATGCCTGCATATTAACAGCAAGCAGATTCCAATTCTGGAAACCAGGATTCATGATCGGTTCGCCCGTATCGGGATGATAGTATTCGTGCATTTCTCCGCACTGCTTAATATCCTCACGCAACATGGTAATTGTTTTTCTTGCTAATTCAGTGGCTTCTTCTCTGTATCCGTATTTCACCAATCCACGAAATGTCATGTAATTAGCTATGCCCCATACAGGTCCCAGCCAGCAGGATGGATTATGGGTTGCTTCAACGCTATACATCTTCTCATATTTTGCAAGTGAACGGATTCCGTATTTTGCCCAAATAGAATCATCCGCAAGGAGACGTTTTACGACTTTATCCGCCTGCTCCGGAGTGGCAATACCACTCCAAAGCGCCATGAGCCCCGACCATACGCCAATTCTTTGAATCAAGCACTCCCACGTTCTTGGGGCGCCGCTATGTACTCCTTTTGACGGATCGATCGGCATGAGATTCAAATCCACACTATAGAAGAATCGATCTCTCTCATCATAGCATAGATTCTGTACGGCCGTTTTCAGATGCTCCTTTTCTGCTTCATATTTTGTCACATCAACGCCCAGTCTCTTCCCGATATAACAGACTGCTTCTAATTCTTTGTACATCAGGCAATTCAAATAAATGGATCCGGAACTGTTCTGGGGGCGATAAAAGGTACATGGGTCATTATCAACCCCGATTGCCATATCATTAATCCAGTAATATAAACCACAGCTGTGTCTGCAATGCTCCGTATAGTAATCCACAAAGCGTAGCATCTTTTCGAAATACATGCGTAACCATTCTGCATCTTGCTGTTGCTGAATGATAAATGCTGCATGCTGCGCAAGACAGGGCTTGTGAACATTTGCAACCATTTTGTTGTAATCCGGCCCCATAGTATCCGGCTTAATGACAACCGGTATTCTGCCCTGCCCGTCAATGTACTCCAGAAAATTCAGAATACAGCCTCGCTCGTATTCGCGAATATCATCCTTCGCAAATTGTCTGATTGCTACATTTGCCAGCCAACTGTCCCAATCCCATAATTGCTGTGCGTAGACGCTGCCGGGAACAAGAAATTTATATTTCAGATTTCCTTCCGGTTCCCGCAGCATTTTTTTGTAATTCTGTAACGCATATTCTTGTATCGTATTATCTAAATTCACAAACCGGCTCCTCTCTGGGAAGGATGCGTATCCTTAGAATAACGGTCCCCACTTATCATCCTTTTCTTCTTCCGCTTTCTTCGATACAGCACAAATATTATCCATAATCATCACAGCGCCTTCCTTTCTTGCGCCAAAAATCCGAATCCTCTTGATAGTCGTCATATCTACTGTTCCCTTCACCGCAGCATCCGAGATTTTCAGATAGCACTCGTTCCAGCCATTCTTCAGATCCTGCTTACGGACCGTCCACTGGTACTCATCCTGATCGTCTGTTTCATTGCTGGACAGCTCCATAGCCACATAGTCCTCTAACAAATCGGTATCATTTACGTAGAGTGATATATGGATGTATCCATCGGAATACCCGGAGATATCAACCGGCTGCTTCAATATCCCGCGCATGATGATCTTACTCTTGTACTCCGTATTCTTCAGGGCTCCTGTTCCCTCCACAAACTCACCTGCTGCAGTCGTAACATTTGCCCTTTCCAATGTCCGGAAGATGTTGATGGTATTGCAGCTTGCAATCATTTTCCCGATATCGCTGGAAGTTTCCTCATATGTATCAAACATATTTAAAGTTGCACATATATTGTCTATTATCGTAACAATGCCTTCTTCACGCGTTCCATAGATTCGGATCCTGCAGACAGCCTTCGGATCCATGTTACCCTTTACCTTTGCAGACGAAATCTTTAAAAAGCACTCATTCCAGCCATTACTTAACGTACTTCTCTTAATGCCCCATTGGTACTCATCTACGTCATTTTTCGCTGCATTGCTCGATAATTCCAACACGACATCCGTCTCCAGCAAAGAAACATCATTCACGTAGAAGGACACGTGGACAAAGCCATCCAGATATTCAGAGATATCCACTGTTTCAGCGCGTACCGCTTCCATAATATGTCCCTTGCTGCCCAGCGTCTTCATCGCTCCTGTTCCTTCAACATATTCTCCCTTCTTCGTTGTGACCTCTACGTATTTGAGTGAACGGAAAATATTGATCGTATTGCAGCTTGCGATCATCACTCTGTCCGGTGCAGAGCTCTCCGCGAATTCATCCTGCTCCCTGTCCATCGTTGCATACAGGTCGTCCATAATCAATTCCAGATTCTCATTTGGCTTAGCAGACCAGACACGAACGAAATTGATCCTTCGCAGATCCGGGGAACCCGTCACGGCTGAAGAACTGAGGTCCAGCCAGAAATGATTCCACCCGGCGGAGAGTTTCTCCGGCTGAATGGTAAAGCAGAACTCGTCCTTATCATAAGTACCGGAGCTGGTGAGCTCAAGATTCAGACTCGATGTCAAAAGAGCCGGGTCATTTACATAGAATGATACATGCACAGCTCCGTCCTTATAGTCCGAAATATCAACCGGATTTTTCAGCAAAAACGTGCTCGTCAAAACAGAACTTGTCACTATCTTCAACTTGAATGCGCCTGTTCCTTCAACATACTTTGATTTTTCCGTCGTTACTTCTGCATTTGTAAGACCCTCTAAGATATTAACCGTATTACAGCTCATGATCATTTTTCCTCTGGCTGTCTTGGTCTCTGTGTATGCATCATTCTTTAACCTTGGCGGAATCGAGTTGTACCTCACACCCTTCGTCTTTGTCGCATAAATATTGTCATACAAGATTTTTGCACCATAAACATAGTCTGCTTCGCTCAGACGGAAGAAATTTATCTTAGTCAGATCCGGCTCTCCGTCACTTACACGTGCATCAGAGATTGACAAATAGAATTCATTCCATCCGTCCTTCATCACCGTCCTCGGAATGCAGAAGGATATTTCGTCCAGATCGTTTTTTCCGCTACTGGAAAGTTCCAGCCATAATTCTCTCTGCAGCTTTGAAACATCATCCACATACAGAGAGATATGGACACTACCATCCCGGTAGTCAGAAATATCTACCGGTTCCTTCAAGACACCTTTTCCCAGAACATTCGTACTTTTCAATCTTCCGAAAGAGCCAGTGCCCTGTACGTATCTGCCTTCCTTGTTACAGACTACGATTCCTTCCATGGTTTCAAATACATCTGTGCTATCGCAGTTCAGGATCATAACGCCAACATCGCTGTTTGGGTTTCCTAAATCTTCCGGTTCTTTTTTTGCATATACCGTCTTTTTGAGATACTCAATCACCTTCTCTATTGGTGTCGGCACTTTCTCCGGCGACTGCGAACCCTTATGCATGAGTACAAACACCACGATCCAGACGATTGCCAGTATGACCGCTACAGCACCTATGATTATGGCTGATCTCTTCTTACTCATTGATTGTTTTTTTTCAGTCATTTTATAGAACCTCTCCTACCTATCGGCCTTGATCCTAAAGACCCCAGTCACTCGCAGAACCATGTTCTTCTTCACCAAATTGCGCGTCTGTAGAACGGATCAGGCACATTACCTCTGCTGTGTCAAAATCTTCCACTTCCATTTTGGGTTCTTCATATATATTCATAGTTCCTCCTTTACTGCCCCATACTGCGATATGCATCAATACCAGCCTGTACTGTCTTTGTACTTACAGCTCCGTAAACCTGTGTTCCATCCAGCGTGATCCAGTACGGCGTAACCTCAAAATCCGTATCAAAGCTCGCTTTCGGAATATCTGTCACTGTATAGGTTTTAAATGCTGTAGACACAAGGGAGAAATAAGTCGGGTAATATTCCAACTCCACACCCTTATTATCGCTTGTGGTTCCCACTGCATACAGCACATCATATATCTTTTCACCACCGACCTCTTTTGTGTGTCCATTTGCGATGATCCGGAATCCCACTTTCGTATAGGCATCCGAATCCACCGTTGTCACAAAGCGCAGACTGGCTGAATCGTCATTGGCAGTATCTTCGTCAAACACATTGGAAGACACCTGTGCTTTTGCTGTCAATACACTTGCATCCACGTATTTTGCATAGGCAGTTACACCACTCGTGCCTGCTGTTAAGGCAGATCCCTTCTCACATTCACTGTCCGTGAACCATCCTGCAAACACGTATCCATTCATTCTCGCATCCTCCGGTGCTGTTCCTGCACTCACGCCTGTATACTTCAGCACTGCCGGTGCATAATTAGCCGCATCTGCAGTATCGAAGACGAATTTTGCATGATTCGCATTCCCGGAAGCGTCTTTCATGGTATTTAATAGCCATTTGCTGCTGCCATCTAATCCCCAATCGCCTGATACTTGTGTGCAAGCGGTATCGCTATAAAGCTTAAGTCCCTTTATGCTTCCATACATGAGTTGTCCGCCTGCTGCATCTGCACCGATACAATGCTTCGTCTCTGGTGCGTCCAGGACAGTTGAAACCGCTGTTGTACTCTTTCCGACAAGCGCCCCGGCAGTGCCATCTGTGATTTCATAAAAAGCAAAGGTACCATCTGTCTCATCTCTCACTACTCTAAGCGTTACATCTGCGTCAAGCGGAAGCTTCTTGTTTAATGTGATCTGCGTTGTTCCATAAAGTAATGCCGGTTTTCCTTCCTTCGTCACAAACAATGCGTATGGATTTGTCTCTTCTGTTGTATTGCTATTCGAGAACACCATAAAATTTTCTTTCATTGTTGTCGCATCCGAAGTTGATACCGCAACCGTAGCTTTTGCCGTTGCTGCATCATCAATCGCGACCAGTTTCAGATCTGTGATACTGATCGTCCAGTCCTCGGTGATCGATTGTCTTGCAACAGGTGTAATATACCACCGGAAGCTGGAAACATCTGCGAGGTTGAAAGCATGACTTTCTTCTTTCTTGGAACTTCCTGCGTCCTTTAAATTTAACGTGATCTTATTCCATCCTTTTTGAACATGGATACTCCCCGTATTCCAGTTAAGTTCATAATCATCTGCAACATTTCCGTTACTTCTTAATTCCATCTGACAGCCTGTTGGCAGGCTGCGTTCCTGGTTTGAATAAAAGTAGAATTCAAGCGCTAATTCATCCTGCTCATATGCCAGAATGCCTTCCGGTGCAGCGAAGGTTGGATTTAATATGATCATTTTGCCTGTTGTTGCATCGTTACTATCGTATGCCGGAATGGTTGCCCTGCTATAGATCATCCCGCTTTCCAAACCGTCCGGTGCATTCGTCGGTAAATTTGTCGCTGTCATACACAAGAGCTGCTCTGCTATCGTATCTGTGCCTGATGACGGTTTTATGTTATAATCAGAAGCCTTTGCCAGTGTGCCGACTTCTTTCTGCTCTTTGCATACGTTTCGTACAACAAGCTTTACTTCTCCGATCTTGAAATCACCTACTGTACCGATACCTGCATCGCCGGCATTCGAAGTGCCTTTTACTTTCCATACAGCAAAGCCTGTGA
>CAKSAI010000172.1 GCA_934434905.1 uncultured Lachnospiraceae bacterium
GTGTACTGCTGTTCGCTATTGTATTGCTGATTACACTTCTTCAGTTTCGACTGCAGAAAAAATGGGTCTTCTACAACTGAAAGATTTTAAAAAGCGAAAGGAATGATAAAAACATGAATCTATTCATTTTAGAAAAGAAAGTGCTCTCTTCTTTACTATATTTTTTGACGGTTATTTTGGGGTTACTGTTTTTATTCCCGCTTTTTTATATAGTAATTACTTCATTAAAGACCGAGGGCGACGTCATGCGGAACCTATTATTCTTCCCAACCGTCCTTCATTGGGAAAATTACACAGAGCTACTTCAGCGCTTTGACTTTGGCAGCTATGCGACCAGCAGTCTTAAGGTTTCCGTATTAAGTGTGATTGGTGCATTGTTCAGCTGCTCTATGGCAGCTTACGTTTTTGCACGGATGAATTTTCCGGGAAAGAATCTTCTTTTTGTACTTTTGATGTCAACAATGATGATTCCAGGACAAGTGACATTGATTCCACAGTTTTTGATCCTTTCAAAACTTAATTTGATGAACACCCATTTTGTCTTGTATCTTCATCAGTTTTTGGCTCCGGCTTTTGGTGTATTTATGTTGCGGCAGTTTTTTATGACACTTCCACTGGACTTAGAGGATGCCGCCCGTATTGATGGATGCGGCACTTTTCGAATCTATTGGCAGATCTATCTGCCTTCGGCAAAACCCACGCTGGCCACATTGGCAATCTTCACTTTTATGGATGCCTGGAATGATCTGTTGCGTCCGGTGATTTATCTGAATGACAGTAGAAAGTATACACTGACGGTAGGTATGGCGCTACTCAAAACGCCAAGTACCACAACCTGGGTACTCATGATGTGCGGCGCTGTCATTTCTATTACTCCGCTTTTGGTGATGTACATATTTGCACAGAAATATTTCGTTAAGGGGGTTGTGACCTCCGGCTTGAAAGGATGAATCATATGCAGACTATCGTTATGCAGCTTACCAGAGCCAACGGCTCTGTGCTCAAAGAATATTTTTCCAATGATACATGGTATATGGAGCTGGATGACACTCGCTTTTTAATGTACAGTCTAAAACAGCTATCCGTTTCCAATGATTCTGAATACTGGAGCGGTTATCTTCCAGAAGAACTGTTGAAGGATGGTCGGGATATATTGGGAGAGATGCTTCTAGCGCAGGGAGAACCATCCTTTGCGATTGTCCAATCATTACTTCCGCCTATTACCAACGGAGCGTATTGCTTTTTAAGTGGTGCAGCAAGCTGGGGGGGAGTAAGGATCGATCCTATGGGTCAGATATTTCCACAATCCAGCGGAAATCTACGGCAACCGGATCCTATGTTTTCGCCTGTTATGGTTGATGGATATCTGGGTGAGATAGTACCATTTCAATTTCTTCTAGATAAGAAATATCCAATGTTGCTGAATATTCATACAGACGGCTGTTCGGTTTTGGAGTTCCTTTATTTTGTAGAGCCTTGTGATCCGGATCGTGATCCTATTGTCTGGATTCGAACCAAGCGATATATGATGGATGCGCCGCAGGAATGTAATCTGAGATATGATTTGGCAGCAATGTCCCGACGGACTTCCAGACAGATAGAAGCCAATACACTTCAAAATGCACTGGCGGATACAGTCTCCTACTGGCATCGTTTTGTGAACAATATGGCCGTACTGACTCTACCGGAAACGCAGCTACAGAATGTCGTGTATGGGACGATGATGGCATGTGCCACAACATTTACCGCAGATCACGCCCATTATGGACATCTGCACTATGGCGACGAGTTACACGACCATTTTCCCCCAAACTACATTTGGACTATTGAAGCCTGTTGTCTGCTTGGACAGCTGACTTGGGCAAGGCGGATCTGGCAGCATTTGATGACCTATGTACTCAATGATTTTGGACGTTTTATCTACCGTCAGGGCGAACATGAAATATTTGGTGCTAGCGCGGTAGAATATGCACAGATCCTGTTTCTGGCGCAACGCTATGCAGAGTCATTGCAGGCAGAAAACTGGTCCTCAGATGATTGGGGAAAGCTCATGGGCATGGGGCGGATTCTTTTGTCAAACTGTGTTCCCTGTCCGGAGGCCGACGGAAAAGTGCTTGTTGTGATGTGTGCAGAAGCAGATACAAACACCCGTGTTCATGCCTATCTCAACAATAACCTTTGGACCATCCGCGGTCTTCGAGCCATGGCAGATTTAATGACAGCACACGGAAGATCAGCGGAAGCTTATCGCAAGATGGCTGCTCTTTTGGAAAAAAACCTTCGTGATTTGCTGCCTGCAAACACGTTGCGCTCTCCCTATGGTCCGCTTGTTCCTTTCCGATTCGGATATACTGCTATGCCATGGACGTTGAGCAACTGTCATAGAACCAGTGAACCCCTGCCTGCGAAAACATTCCGGCAGTATCTGACACCCAGCCACATGCGAAGTCAGGGCAGTGACCAGGATTTGACAGAGAATACTTATGCAAACTATCGCTATTACCTGGAAATTTTAAGTGCGATGTTACTTCCTGCCGAGGAAGCTGCTGCAATTGTTAATATGCGTGAAGATCTCGGAGGCGAATATCTGGCAATGACCCGTTTCTACAACTGGCTGGATGATTGGCCTGTTATTCACTATGCCAGGTATCTGTTAGAAGTAGGACGTATTGAAAAATACTTGCTTTTACTGTATGCTCATACGGCTCACCATGGAAATCCCGATTTGATGTGCTATTATGAGCAGGTAAGCACACAAGGTGACCAAATAGCACCCGACTGCCTTCCCTCGCTACTGACGACCGCCATCATGACTGCGTGGATGTTTGCATATGAGACTGTGCAGACATGTCAGCTACAGCTTCTGTCTGCAATCCCCCTGGCGTGGTTTGAGGCTGGGTTCTCTGCTTATGGCATTGGCTTTTCTGGCGGGAGTGTAGACCTTGCGTATAAGGATAATATCCTGAATCTTCACTTTTCTGAGCCACTTAAAGACGAAGCCATTCTTCACTGGCGACATGGTATTACCAATCTTACAGGAGATATAAATGCCATTAGTGCTGTGGATGGAAATCGAATTTATATTAAACCCGGTGCTACCTCTTTGCAGCTAATATTCGAAAAACCAACACACAAAGACCAGAAGTGATATTTCTCTCTCTTCGATTCCGATCAAAACAATTCTAATCGGTGTTATCCTGAGTTCAGGATAACACCACCATACATATCGTTCAATATACGGAGACTCCTTCGAATCAACAGGTATTCTCCCTTCTGTAGTGACATGATCTCAGTGAAAATGCAATCCGTCCATTTGTAAACGGCACAAATCAATCGGATGTGAATTGTCAAGGTGCTCCGGCTGCTGAAAAGTAGTCGGGTAATTTTTTAACTATGGCTGAAATTTAAGCGCTTACGTGCTGCTCCCTTTCTTTTTCTAAAGTACTGAATAATAAACACCAGAAGTACTGTCCCTAAGATCGGGAATATCGCACTAACCAGCATTCCCGCCTTCAGACCGATCTGCTCCGGGGAAAGACCGGATGATGCAGCAAGCCCAGCGGCAAAGTTACTTGCCGAGACCTTATCGATCACGATTCCCATCAGCTGCGGCGCAACCGATGCGCCGAGATCTCCGCCCGCCGCCATGAGCGCATACGCCGCGACACCGGCACTTGGAATATTCTCCTCCATCAGGATAAGCGTTCCAGGCCAGAGCATAGCGGTAAACATCCCCGTAAGAATGCAGGCAAAAAACGGCAGGATAACACCGGTGGAGAAGCCTGCAATGAGATAGCAGGCGGCTGCACCGATCATACCGCCAAGCAAAACTCTGCTGACATTTTTTCCGAACTTCGCATAAGAAATCCGCGCAATCCCAAGCAGAATCGCAAACATCGCCATACCAAGAATATCCCCGACTGCTTTATCAATATGTAAGGCATTCTCCATATATCCTGAGATCCAGTTGGACATGACATTCTCCGCGCAGCTTCCAAAGAAAATGCACGCCACACACAGCACAAGTCCGAACGTTCTTCGCTTCGTCCTCTCCAGATTCGCCGTGCTCTCCTGTCCGTCCATATCCGGTATCGGCGACAGTATAAACAGAACCGACGCAATGATCGGAAGCATTGCCAGGAACAGCGTCAGATACATCCAGTTTCCGGTTCCAAACAGTTTGAGAAACAGTGTGCTTACGGCAACCACAGAGAATACACCGAATGCATACAGCGAATGCAGCATGCTCATATCTCTCTGCGGATTCTCCGAGGGAATCGCTGCAATCATGGGGCTGAGAAGCACCTCTGAAAGTCCCGCCGAGGCAGAAAAAACGATGGTACCGATCAACAGCCCGGCATACGCATGCTCCGGCAGAAATGTCGGAACCAGCGCATAGATTGTCAATCCCGCCGACGTAATCAGCGGCCTCGCCTTCACGACCTTCCCTACATTAAAGTGCTTGGAGAAGAGCGTAAAGATCAGATCGATGGCAAGCTGCGTACAGAAGTTGGTGAGTACCAGCGTTCCAAGCAGGGTGTACGAAATCCCATACATCTCACGCAGCGTAACAAACAGTAACGGCGGCAAACTGAATACCGACGACATCGTAAAGTATGCCGTATAACAGGCAAATTTGGTTCTTTTAAAATTGGGGGTTGTAGTCATTTTCTTTGGTTGGCTCCTTTATACATGTATTCTTGCTTTAAACTTCTTTCAAATTTCCCATGCATAGTTTAACCGACCGCATTCCAGAAAGCAATAGGTATCTGGAAATAATTTTTGCAGAATCACGGTAATGACTGCAAAAAAAGTTCTGTAGTAACGTATGCTGAAAAAATGGGCTTTCCTTCCGAAATATACAAGACTTGGTTTATTCTCATTCACCAGTTATAATATTAGTTCTATCACCTTTAATTCTTCCTCATTAAAATCAGTTTGGTCTGATTGGTCTGATCGGTTCGATTGGTCTGATCGGTCAGTCCGACCATTTCGACCAAAGTCAAACGAATATTCCTCATCCAATGGAACAATGATACGGAACACATCACCCTCAATAAATTACTTTTATTCAATCAGTGTGATAATTAGTATCCAGTAGGTGGTCACTAATGGATACTAATCGACCACTACTGGATATTAATTGGATATTTGTATCCAGTAGATGGTTACTAGTATCCATTAAATAGCTGATTGTATCTATCAACTCATTTTCTCTTTACTTGTCATCATTGAATATATATTTTGTACCAGGTCCACTTCCTGTTTTTCTCAAAATATCATTTTGAATCATCTTATCTAGTAACCTGCGTGCACCAGCTCGTGTTTTATATTCACACAATTCCATTGTTTGTTGAGTTGATATGCTGTCATGGCTTTTAAGATAATGCATTACTCTTTGCTCTTTATTTAGGTTACGTATTTCATCAGTTTCTGTTGATTCTACTTGTCTGTCTACCTGCAAGTTTGCAGCTCCCGGAATATATACCACCTGTCCAACTTCAAGCTTTAATGTCACCCTGTCATTACGCTCCGAGAAATCAAATTCCGGTTTCTTCCAGTTTTGTTCTGCCCATGCTGTCATAATCTTATCGACACCACTTCCGGCACGCTCACCGACATTGACGAACCCAAATAACAAGGATTCCTCGTCTGCCATAATAATTTGCATGTGCCAACGCATTCGCCAGTGCCTCTTCCAAGGCATCGTGAACATCAACCCTATCTACTCGGTATCCATCTCGTCTATTTGCAAATGGAACCGCTACCTCATCGTCCATTCTTGTACGCACCTTGCAGAAAAAGTCGTATATATTACCACTCCAATCACCTTCATTAGAATGTGTCCGGAATAACCAACGAACTGCTTTATCATCACATTCGATGCAGAAATCTCTTCAGAAATCCCTTCTTCCCTTCTCCGCCATAACGGCCACCTCCGTTTCCTCATAGTTATTTCTTCTATTTGAGAGAACGACAAACAACAGCAGTTCCTTTTATATATACTCTTTCATCGTAAACTCCGTCTGTTCTCCAACCTTCCTGCTCTCCAACTCAAACAGATTCTCCCTGGTTGCAAACAGATTCTTCGGATTTCTTCCGATGATCAGATACTGATTTTTGTCATCCAGAGAAATATATTTTCTTGCATCATCATCCAACAGAATGTCTGCATTATCAATAACAATCAGCTTTCCTTCGGTATTGCTTATAATTTCTTTGATATTCTTCTGGTAATCCAAATAATTCAGACACAAAATCCTTGGATTCACGGCCATACACTCCTTGATGAACGAAAATGTCGCTGTCTTGCCCGTGCCGGAATCTCCCATCAATATCGTAATATTATTCGTAAACGTAAAATCTACAACAAATGATGTATGGATCGTTGAAAAATGATCCATAACGACCGGTTTACTCTTCATCGTTCCACCACTCCTTTAATTCTTCATAGTCGTTAATTACCTTTTTGCCAGATTTCGTCTGAACAACAACCGCAGTCATTTCAAAAGGAATCAACGCATAATCACTATATATGTGTCCGTCTTCCAACCGATACAGGATTTCCAATGCATTGCTACCGCATTCTTTTAGGCAAAAGACCTTCTCTGGATAATAAAGCACATTCAGCACAGTTTTACATCCTGCGGAAAGCCTGTCAATATCCAGTGTAACTCCATCGAATCTGGAGCAAATTTTAAATTTACTGATCAGCTTCGAATCATCAATCGCTACAATAATCTTTTCCGCTTTTCCATCTAAAACAGACGCTGTATTTTGATTAAAAAACACGTCTTTTAATTCCACATATTCCATGTCCTGAG
>CAKSAI010000173.1 GCA_934434905.1 uncultured Lachnospiraceae bacterium
CATATCCATCCGAACGTGCTCATTCATGCAAGCATGATTCGCCCGTTTCGTTGGCTATGGCTGAACTGTTATTTACATATCTCTGCCAATTCCTTTTTCCAGTTATCTGTAAATCCCCAGTAAGCGAAATTCACTTTGCTCTTTATCAGCCGTGTCCAGGCTGTATCTACCGAAGCGATCCGGATTCCCGCCTTCGAGGAATATACCAGCAATTTGCTTCCAAACGGTTCCTGCAGGTTTTTGAAGAGTTTTTCTCCACAGAAGCTGCCGTTTACATACACGCCAACATAAACATTATGTTCATCCACCTGTGTGAAGGTCAGCCAGAGCTCCAGTTCCTGACCTCTGACATCCGTTCCGATCTTGTCCTTGCTGATATCCCATGCCTGCTTTCCATTGGCTGCCTCAGAGAGACGCAGCCCGTCTTCCGTCACACTCACCTGAATACCAAACCATTCGTTCTCATCTGGTCCTCCAATCCGCAGAAGCCCGTCTCCATCCTGTGGAAATGTGACTTTTCCCTTAAACACTTTACCATTTAGCGATTCCACCTGTCCCTGAACGCCATCTCCCACAACCACACGATCCTGCATCAGGAAGTCTTTGAAGGTGATCTCTCTGTATGAGGAAACCGGTTTCTGCGGTGTTTCACTGATGGGATCCGGCTTCTCCGGTTCTACCGGTGTCGTACCGGTAGATGCGATATTTACATTGCCGCCACCGCCGTAAACGAGAATCCCATAATATTCCGTATCCGGTTTTTGCACTTTCATCCAGGCAGTTGCCGAAGCACTGTCCTTCCCAGTCACAGTCAGTGTGGCAAGGATATTTTCACTATTATCGGTGTACTCAAAAGTCAGCCGGAACTGTAGGGACTGCTCTGCTATCGTATCCTCACAGCCTAATTGTGTCTTCGAAATAAGTACCCAGCCGTTCGCATTTCCGTCACTGTTTGCAACGGTTTTCTTACTGAATCCTTCGTTGATCAGCGCAAGATCCCCGCCGTCCGCCCAACGCAGGCAGAATCCTTCCCAGCCGTCTGTGGAGGTTCCAAAACGCAGGTAGCTCTCTGTGGAGGCAGGAAACGTTACTATGCCGCTGATCGCCACGTCCTTCCAGGACTGGATGGGCTGCTTCACATTCCTTACCGGCATACCTGCTTCAGCAATCTGATTCTTGATGCCGAAATCCGCAAAGGTATATTCGTCATATACCTTCTCCGGCTGCTTCGGAGAATCGATCGTGATACTTCTGCCATCTCCCGCATATATCAGAATGTTGAAGTTTCCACTCGTCTGCTTTGCAACTGTGATATATCCGGAGTGTGTTCCATTGATCGTTGCAGTCATTTTCAGTTGCGTCTTATTCACATGTTCAAAGGTAACACGAAGGTCTATTGCTTTATCCGCGATATCTTCTCCCGTGTCGATATACAGCCAGCCGTTTCCGTCCTTGGCGCTGTTCTCTACCACACTGCCAAAATCCGCACTTCCCGTTGTCAGGATAAGAGCCGTTTTCGATGCACGGACAGAAAGTCCGCCCCAGCTTCCGAAACGAATGTAATGATCATCCGCATCGACTCCGGGGAAAGTCACCTTTCCGCCGATCGCTACCTTATCCCAAGACGTAAGTCCCGTGTCTTTGTCGATGGCATTGCCATTCGATACCGTCTGATCTTTGATGCCGAAGTCACTGAAGCTGTATTCGGTAAATTCAACCGGTTCCGGCTCTTCCTTCTCTATTGAAGCGACACCCATCGTCTTCCCCGCTGCCGCATATAACAGAATGTTGAAGTTGCCATTACTCTGATTCGTAAATGTGATCCACCCGGTGTTCTTGCCATCCACGGTCAGGCTCACCTTCAGGTTTGTTCCGTTCACATGCTCCATGGCAATCCGAACCGGCACTTCACGCTGTTTTCCCTGGCTGTCTACAACATCTCCGTCAGCCGGGATATATACCCAGCCATTTGTATTTCCATCGCTGTTGGCTACTGTGCTCCCGAAGCCGCCTCCGCCAGCCGTCAGGATAAGCGCATTTCCTGCGGAACGGATCTCGAATCCCGTCCAGCTTCCGAATCGGATATAATGATCTTCCGCATTCGTTCCCGGCATGCTTACCTTTCCGCTGATTGCTACCTTATCCCAGGAGGTAAATCCTGTGGCAAATTCCGGCGACGCACCGCTCACTGTCCGGTCTTCGATTCCGAAGTCGCTGAAGGTATATTCGGTAAATTCCGGATCCGCCGCTTTGCTTTTGGACAATCCTGTACCGGAACCGGAGAGACAGCCTACCGCCAACCCTAACACGCACAGCCATGCAATTGCCGCCTTTCTGCTTTTTGTGGTTCTTCCCATATTCACTACTCCTTTCTTTCTCGCTTTTGCATTACAACTCCACAATATATACTCCATAGCCCGCCTCAAGCCGAAAGCCGGTCCGGGCCATTATGTGCTTCTCGTCCTCCAGTGTATACATCTTATACGCTCCCGGCGGAAGACTTATGTTAACCTGACTGTCATGAACGGTAGAAAGGTTTACGAGATAATATCGTTTCTTTCCACCCTGTTCAAACACGGACGCCATAACTTCGTTGTCGCTCTCTACCTGCAGGTTGCCTTTGTATCGCAGCATATCCGGAAGGTCTCCCCGGAAGATGCATTCGTTATCTGGAAGATTTTTTATCTCCTCTTCCGCAAATCCATTCTGGTATGTACCAAAGGAATCCACTCCTATAAGTTCACTTGAGAGGATGTCCTGTTCAATCCTCACAAAATATTTGTTCAGCTTTGCAATCCATCCGCACAGTACGGTCGGATGTCCCTCGATATCGATCAGGGAGCTTCCACCCTGTTCTGCATACTGAAAACCTGGATTGTCTGAACCTGCGTAATCCAATGGAAAGCACCCCGGAAAATAGGCGAATCCGTCACTGCCATAGGCCGCTGTCACATGCATCTGCAGTGCCATCTCCGCAAAGGTCATCGGTCGTTTATCACTAAACCACTGCCCCACCTGCATATAATTGTAGAATCTGCATCCGTATTCCTTCTTCTTTTCATTGAAGTATGCATTCAATTCAAAGAGTGCTACATGCACGGAGGTCGGCACGGTCGGCCAGAACAACTCATATGGATATTTGTCCTGGGACATGAATGCAAATTTTTCTCTGGAATACAGATTGTCTACCAGCCTGTCATAATAATGAAAACGGTTTTGGAAGGTAACCGCCATCTCACCTGTCAGCTCAAACGGCAGCTTCTGCGGTATATCACCGCTCATTCCGCCCCAGAAAATAGCGTCATTGATTGAATAGGAATAGAAATTCGTATGAAACTCATATCCCCCATAGTACTCGTCGAATACCCGCTTCGCATGGGCGATTCCTTCTGCCGCCAGATATCCTGCTTCATCGCTGAAGAAGATTCCTGCAAAAGCCTTATGCTCCGCCCAGGGTTCTATCTCTGCCAGAAATTGCTTGTCCAATTCGGCAATCTCTTGTTCCGTCATTTCATAAAACGGCTTTCTGCCATCTTCTCCCGGGACAACTCTTGTATAGACACCTTGTATCACAGGTGTCGGGCAATACCCGATCCCGTACTTTTCGCACAGTTCGAAGGTCTTCTCTACCGTCTCTTTCCGACTGTCATAGCCAAAACCAAATATTCTGTTTATCCCGGCTTCCGAAAGCGCCAAAAATACTTCGTCCGTAAGACGTGAAGGATATGGCTTGTCTTTGTAATCCCCCGTAGGGGCACAGAAAATCGCCTGCACAAATTGCTTCTTCATCGCTGCTCTCCTACTTTTTTTCACTGTTTTCCATTTGCGAATGGTATTCCGAATGGTTATCATCTTTTTATACGCTTCTTATATGTTAATTGTAAAAGAATTTCTGCACATTCATAGAACAGTATTGTTATTTTACTCATACAATTTTGCTGTTTTTATAAATATACTCTTTTGAAATGCAATTTTTCCCGGCAATAAAAAGCACCTTAACCGTAATTGGCTAAAGTGCTACATGTTTTTTATGCCATAATTTTATTTTTTTCAAATTTGTGGCATATAATTATCAAAATTTAGGTACTCTTGAAGTCAGTGCTGTCATGCGAACAGCCATATAAGATCTACACCAAACAGCAAACAGATATTTTTTACAAGAAAATTCACGATCACAATCCCCAGAGCGATCCAGAGATAGACATCCCGGTATCTCATGCCAATGGCGATCCTTCCCCCGGAAAGCCGTTGGATGGTCTGGCTGATCATGAACCATCCGCACACAGCCGCTGTATAGGGCACAAGCGGGTGCAGCACCAGCGAGGACAGCAGCTTCCCGGAGAGCAGGTGCGTCATCGCCCTGGTGCCTCCGCAGCCGGGACAATAAAATCCCGTCAACCGCTGAAAGATGCAGAACGGCAATTGCCGATACAGCTCCGGCCGCAGCCTGAAGATGAGAACAATCGCCGCCAGAAGCGCGATCATTACCCACCCAATTATATATAATACGTTTTCTTCCGTGTTGACCCTTGTTTTTTTCATGGTATTCCTTTATTGTGGTCTTGGTGTAATAGGTGTGGTCACTCCCGGGGCTCTGTTTGCTACTTATTTCTTCCGCAGCAGAACTTATACTTCTTTCCGCTTCCGCAGGGACACTTATCATTCCTGCCGATCTTAGGTGCAGTATTTCGTACCGGCACCTGTTTGGGCATTAGAAAATTCTCTGCTTCAAAAATCTCCCTGCCTTTATCCTGTATCCGTCCGAGCAATGCATTCACACTTGGGTCCGTGTACTTCCGATCCAGTTCTTTCGCAATTACTCCTGCCTCGCTGACACAGCCGCCATCATATAAGAGAATGGCTGCCGTATATGCGAATTCATAATTTGTACCGCCCACTGCCATTGCTGCCTGTACCGTATCTTTCAATAAGCTGCGTTCCTTCCGCGCCATCATACATAGGTACATGAGCCACTGCGCTTTCCATGGGAGCTCATAGAGATGCCGCTCCGGACGAACTGCCTGGCTCAGCTTCTCCGTATCAAACAGATTCGTGCTGACAAGATCAGCCATCGGCCTGTCCATATACTCTATCCGCGTATAGCCGTTGAGAAACGGCAGGGGAGTACACAGGGAAACGCTCATAACGACCTGCCATAGATACACATAATCATCCAGCATACTGCATTCTCTGCGTTCCTGCATAAGTTCCGCCAGATCCGTGGCGGAAGCTCCATTTTGAACTGCAATGTAGTCCTCCACGATTGCCTCCCGTGCCATCTCTTCCGGATAGTTACACCAATAACAGAGCGCTGTGTAATAGCCATCCCATTCCGGGCAGACTTCCCCAAAGCCTTTTTCCGTCAACAACAACTTCTTCCGGCTCCATGGCGCATAATCCGTCATCCCGGGAATCCCGCTTCTCAATCTGATAACCTGCTCAAAATCAAGATCCGCATCGCATACATAGTCCTTTTCATCCAGGCTGCATCGTCCGGTATTCACAATCCCGCCCATGCGAAGCTGCCAATATATTCTTCGCCGGAATTCCTCCTTCGTGATGTCTTCCTTCCAGCATGCGCAATACATGGAATAAAAAGCTTCCAAATCGATTAGCCCGTATGCCCGCATATACAATCCGACTCGTCTTTCGAATTGATTCAAGCTCCGGTACACTGCCTCTGTATCGATCCTTCGAAGATCGGCCAGCCAATCCTCCAGTTCCGCTGAAATCCGGATAACAATCCTCTTCGGCTTTTCTGATTCTTCAAAAACAAGCTGTACAAATCCCACAGCTAAGGCTATTATCACCGTCTTCTCTGTGGGCAACGGAATCCGTCCATCTTCCCGTGCAGACAACTCCTGCAATTCCCTTACTTCTTCCTTTTCAAACAGATAGAGCAGGTATTCCGGGTGTTCTCGCAAGAACGCAGCAATATTCTCGGCAAGCGCATGCTTATCTCCGGGGCGCTCCCCCGGTATCTGCAGATACTTGTAGTAATTGTTCAGTTCCTTTTCCTGCTGTCCCTCAAGGAGATCTGACATCTTCTGCGGACTTTCCATCTTAATGATCTGGTATTCCTGAACCCCGTCATCGCAGAGTCCGACCCAACGTTCCTTCTCCAGAAAAGCCCTGTAAGACGCTTCCTTACCCTGTACAGACTGCTTTTCATAAAGTTCGAATGCTGTCCCCAGCATTTCCCGAATATTTTTCAGAAAATCCTTTTGGTGCTTCCGTTGGGAAATATAGGCTATCATTTTATCCACAAATTTCCGGCCATCTGCACTTGTCTGTACCGGAGAAAAGATTCTTCTCTCCAATGCCGCATTCGTTTCCTCAATATCCATAGGTATCCTTGCACTTTCATCCCCCTGTACATAGATTCCGCCGGAATCCTCCGCAAAATGATCTCCACGTGCTTTGATGACCATGGCATGGCGTTTCTTATAGACCAAATCCTCTTCCCATACGATCTTATGCTGCCAATAATCCCCAAAATCGTATGTATAACGGATCCAGCTGCATTCCTTCAGCAGATCGTCCACGTTGATCTCTTCTTCCAGTTCTTCATCGATCGCATAATTTCCCGAAAATGAGAATTCGTGTGGATGCTCATCTTCCCAGCCAAAAACTATCTGAAGGATATCATGCAGATCCGCGAAGCTGATCTGACTCGGAAGAATGATCCGCCGCCACACAGGCGGATGCGTATTCTCCAGCGTGACCTTGACAACACGCCCGATATTCGTTCCCGTTCCCTTCTTCCGCTGTATTTTCTTCTCTGTTTTCGGCACCGCACACCTGGGC
>CAKSAI010000174.1 GCA_934434905.1 uncultured Lachnospiraceae bacterium
GCAAAACACTGTACTACTGCTATAATTCAAACGCTCTGATATCTCCTGCACCTTCATATCTGAATTTATTAATAATTTTTTACTTTCTGCGATACGGCATTCAGAAACAAACTGCATCAATGGTTGTCCCGTTGTTTTTTTAAACAAATGTGAGATATAGGAACGGCTTATATGTAAACTGCTTGATATTTCTTCCAATGAAAGTGCTTCCCATGTAGTAGTATGTTCATTGATATATTCTGTAATCAGATTCAGTGTTTTTTGGGGATTATCCAAAACACTTTTCTCAGCGGGATGCTCCAAAAATAGTGTCATCAAAATCTGCACCAGATTAATTGATATCCGGGCTTTGGTAAGCGGATCTGAAGGTTCGCCCTTCCCTGTTGCCGCAGGTTCGTATAGTTGGGCAGCCGATTGAAAATATCGATCAATCACAATTGCGGCATTGCTGTTAGCCAGAAGTTCAAAATGAAGTCCGCCGCGTTCTTCAAGTTGTCCCCAGACAGTGTCTTCCAACCCCAGAACCTTCATCAAATCCGTAAAATATTCTTTCGATACAATAAGCTTGCTGCGTACATAGGTATCTATTTTCTCTGGATTTGAAAAATGATTTTCAATTGCATTAATTATAAACACAGACCCTGAATCAATTGGGAAAATATTATCTTTTACCATAAAAAAGCCACCTTTAGACCACGTTTGAATAATCTCGACACTGAGATCGTTGTGCGGTGCACAAAGGCGCATATCTTTTCCGACTACTTTGTAATCAACTTCTAATATATCTTTCATAATACGCTGGCACATAATTACATCCCCCTTCGCAAAACTTCATGTTCTATTTGTCTCATAGTATATCATTGCCTCATCTTAATAACAAGAAATTTTTGAAAAAATATCCTAATTTTCCTATATAAAAAGCATTTTTGACAAACGAAAATGTAGTAATCATGAATTATTGTCTAAAAAGCTAATTATCAACAGCAGAATTAGGATATAAAATTCCTCGTAAATGTTCAAATGTCAATACATAGACAATGTTAAATATATGATATATTTTTCTTAAATTCAACAAAATATACCTTACAGGATATAAAAATCGCGCAGAATATATCTTGCAAGATATATTCTGCGCGTGCTATTTGTATTAACTTATCATATTTGTACAAGCTTCCCTACTTCATCAGCCGGTCAATTTCCTCCAGGTTCGGCATAACCCGAAGCGCGCCCTTCCTGGTGGTGATGACAGAGGCCGCCGCATTGGCGAATTTCAGCATCGCCGTAAGCTTCTCTGCATCCAGCTCTTCCAGGCCGTGCTCTAATATGTAATGCAGCACACATCCGCAGAAGGTGTCGCCCGCGCCGGTAGTCTCGATGGTGGTCTCCTGAAGATAAGGAGCGACCTCCACCCGCACCTGTCCGGGCGTTCCCCAGCGATAATACGCCCTGCTGCCGTCTCTTCCCATGGAAACAAGAATCAGCGTGATGGGATATTTCTCCCGGATCTTACGAACGCCTGCATCAAAGTCTTCCTCCCCGGTAAGCCACTGGATCTCATTGTCGGATATTTTTAAAATATCGCATTTGCCAAGGCCATAGAGAACCTGCTCCTTCGCCAGCTCCAGGGAATCCCACAGCGGCTCCCGCAGGTTCGGATCGAAGGAAATGAGCGCACCCGCTTTCTTTGCGGACTCCACTGCATACTTCGTCGCCTCCCGGACACCCGGATGGGTCATGGACAAGGTTCCGAAATGAAATATCTTCGTCTGCTCCAGCAGCTCTTCCTGAATGTCCGAGGTTGTAAGCATCATATCGGCTCCCGGATTCCGGTAGAAGGAGAAGTCCCGGTCCCCGCCCTCCTTCGTCTCAACGAAGGCCAGCGTGGTCCGGCAGTCATTGTCCACACAGAGGTTGCGTGTGTCAATGTGTACCTCCTTCAGAACCTCCTTCAGCTTATGGCCGAAAATATCATTTCCCACCTTCCCGATAAAGCCTACCTTATGTCCTAACTTCGCCAGCATAGCCAGCACATTGCAGGGAGCCCCGCCGGGATTCGCCTCAAACAGCGTATTGCCCTGTCCGGACAATCCGTTGTCTGTCATATCGATCAGAAGTTCCCCCAATGCGATTACATCAAATTCTTTCATCCTAGTGTCCTCCTCTTTAATACGCTTTTCCCCAGTATACCAGCTTATGAGCCGGCTTGCCGCAGCACACGCACACATCCGAAATCTGTTCCTGCTCAAAGGGCATGCAGCGGGAGGTTGCCGTGGTATCTTCCTTGATCTTGTTCTCGCAGGCTTCATCGCCGCACCACATTGCACGGATGAATCCGGGCTTATTCTCCACCGCATCCTTGAATGCCGCATAACTGCGAACATCTGTGATATGAGAATCCCGGTGTGCCTTGGCACGCGCAAACATATCCTTCTGGATAACCTCCATCAGCTCCACAGCCTTCGCGGCTGCTTCCGTAAGAGCCACCTCGATCTTCTCTCCGGTGTCCCGGCGCACGATGACGCACTTGCCGGCCTCGATATCCTTCGGTCCCAGTTCTACGCGGATAGGAATTCCACGCATCTCCTGCTCCGCGAACTTCCAGCCCGGGCTCTTGTCTGTATCGTCCAGCTTCACCCGGATCCCTGCCTTGGCCAATGCATCCTTCACTTCCTGTGCCTTCTCCAGCACACCTTCCTTCCGCTGCTGGATCGGGATCACCATCGCCTGTACCGGTGCCACCCTAGGCGGCAGCTTCAAGCCCGAATCATCACCATGTACCATGATGATGGCTCCGATCAGCCGGGTCGTCATTCCCCAGGATGTCTGGTGTACATATTGGAGCTTATTGTCTCTGTCTGTATATTGAATCTCAAATGCCCGTGCAAAGCCATCGCCAAAGTTGTGGCTGGTGCCGGACTGCAGCGCCTTACCATCGTGCATAAGCGCTTCTATGGTATAGGTGGCCTCCGCGCCTGCGAACTTCTCCTTGTCCGTCTTCCTGCCCCGAACCACCGGAATCGCCAGAAATTCTTCACAGAAATCCGCGTACACGTTCAGCATCTGAAGCGTCCGCTCCTCTGCCTCCTGCGCGGTAGCGTGCGCTGTATGTCCTTCCTGCCACAGGAATTCCCTGGAGCGCAGGAAAGGCCTGGTCTCCTTCTCCCAGCGGACTACGGAGCACCATTGATTGTATACCTTCGGCAAATCCCGGTAAGACTGGATATCATTCTTATAGAAATCACAGAACAGGGTCTCTGAGGTAGGCCGGACGCACATCCTCTCCTGAAGCGGATTCAGACCTCCCTGGGTCACCCAGGCAACCTCCGGCGCAAAGCCCTCCACATGATCCTTCTCCTTCTGCAGAAGACTCTCCGGTATAAACATCGGCATGTATACATTCTCCACGCCTGTCTCCTTAAATCTCCGATCCAGTTCCTTCTGGATATTCTCCCAGATTGCATAGCCGGCCGGCTTGATCGCCATACAGCCCTTTACACTGGTGTACTCGATCAGCTCCGCTTTCCTCACCACGTCCGTGTACCATTGTGCGAAATCGGTATCCATGGATGTGATTGCTTCCACTAACTTCTTGTCCTTTGCCATGATCATTCTCCTTATTGATAAAATAAAAAAGCCCCCTATCCCTCCAAAAAGGGACCGGGAACCCGGCGGTACCACCCTTATTAATGCTGCGCGGCACATATCCTGCTGCCGCCGTCACATTCACTCTTCCTCCGTTAACGCCGGAATACGTCATAGTTTCTATGAAGCTCCAAGGCGGGTTCTGGATATTCCGAACAGAGATCTCACACCAATGATCTCCTCTCTGGGGTTCTTTCCATCCGTACTGTTCCTCTTCATCGCTGTGTGTCTATTCTATGACAGGAAAAGGTGCTTTGTCAAGCCCCTTTTTTCACAGCTTCCAGACGTTTCCGGAGTGACTTACCAAGCGCATATTAAGAAACGGATTGGAAACCATCTCTAATGATTTCCAATCCGTTTCTACATTGATCTAAAATGTATCCCGCTTGAATATGTTTATTCCTTATTATTTTTTTCCTTACTGCCTCTCTTCCGCACAAGAATTATAACGACCACCGCTGCCACTACAACTGCCAGCACAACAATAACTACTATAATCCATGGCTGGATCTGCGAGCTTGCACTCTCTGCCTGGTCACTGGCGTTATCCTTATCCTCATTATTATTCTTCGGTATGTCCGGTTTTGTATTCTGACTGTCCGCCGGCTTATCCCCCTCATCCGGGCTCTCTGGTGTCTGGGTCTTACCCGGATCTGTTTCGGGTTCTTCCTCTCCTTCCACATAATACATAATATCTACAGGAAGGTTATCAATCCCTGACGCATCCGTGTATGCCCAGCTCCCGTCACCGTTCAGGGATACCTTACCGATGAAGCTGACTTCCGGTCTGGTCGTCACTGTGGAAGAATCATAGAACTTATCCTGTGGGCCATAGAAATCTGAACAGAGATAATACGTCTTTCCAGCGGCAAGAGTAATATATTCCGATTTTTCAAAATAGTAATACTCAAATGTACCATCCTTGGAATCCTCATATCCCTGTACCGTGATTGGTGTATCACGTACCAGAGAACCGTCCTCATTTACAATCAGGAACGCATGGCTGATATTTGCTCCCTTAAAATACATTCTTCCAACAGCAGTAACGGTGATATCCTTCTCACCAACCCTTATGGCTGCTCCCGCCCAGCCCTGTTCCATTGGTGCGGGATCTCCCGGTACATTCCGCTCGCCTGCAATTTCAATGGATTCTATGGCGCTTTTTCCTTTGGAAGCAGCCGATGCAGGAAGCACCATACCAACGCAAAGAACCAATGCCAGTGTAAGAACCGAGAGCCCTTGAATCAACTTTTTCATAACAAATCTCCTCCTTATATTCTGTTCGTCCGTTTCTTTTGATACAAAAATGCAATACCGCACCCACTAACTGCCAAAGCCAGCATCCATATGCCTGTCATCCGGTTTGAACCATCGCCTGTCTTCGGGTTTTCACTTCCATCCGACATATACTTGAAATCCAACGGTCCCCAACCGGTATTTGGTGCCTCATGGAACTCATATGTTTCCCCATTCAGAATAACAATCCCATCTATAGAGGCAACACTGCTGTGGATAGATTCTGAGGCGGCAAAAAACTTATCGTCCGCTCCCATATAGTCTGATATGATATAATAGGTCGTGTTTGCTTTCAGCACCACGCCGCCCTTTATCTCACCATAGACAAAGCCATCCTTGGCCCCTTCTTTTGCCACGGCAACTGCTTTTCCATAATCGAGTACCAGTGAACCATCCACATTAGCGATCAGAAAGTTGTGTGTTAAAGCGCTGCCCTTCGTGTACCATCGTCCTAAAGCAGTAAGCTTTATATCCTTACCTCCTACGGTAATCCGCATTCCGGCCCAGCCTGCAGGCATAGATACATTGGAACCAGATACATTACCAGGACCGGCAATTTTTACCTTTCTTGTAAAGTTGACTTCTTTTATATCAGCTTCTGATCCCTGTTCCGGAGCGTTTGTTTGATTTCCGCCCGTCCCAGTATTTCCGCCTGAATTATTATTCTCTCCACCTTGGGATGGATCCAGCGATTCCCCTGCCTCCTTCACCTCATATTTCATGTCCAGAGGCCCCCAGCCAACATTTGCAGCTGCAACAAAATTATACTGGTTGGTTGCTCCATCCAGGATAACGATGCCATCAATGGACGCCTCTGTCCTGGTAGTGCTCACGGCACCTGCATAAAACTTATCTGTGCTTCCCTGATAATCTGACACAATGTAGTACGACGTATTTTTCTTAAGGGTTACCTGGTCACTCAATTTTCCATAGACGAAACCCTCTTTTGCACCCTCTGACGCTGTAGCAACTGCCTTTCCATAATCCAAAACAATCGACCCGTCTGTATTGGTAATCAGGAAATTATGGGTTTTGGCACTCTCACCGGTATACCAACGACCCAAGGCGGTAACGGATATGTCCTTATCTCCCACTGTGACCCGCATTCCGGCCCAGCCTCCCGGCATGGTGACAGCAGAACCCGGCACATTTCCCGGCTCCGCAATTGCCACACTCTGCGTAAGCGTCAATTCATTCCCGACATCCTGCGCCGGCACCTCCACTTCATACTTCACATCCAGGGGGCCCCAGCCAATGCCTGCTGCCGGTGAAAAATCATACTGTGCGCCGTTCAGGATCACAATTCCGTCAATAGAGGCATCCGCAGTAGTGACACTCGCCGCACCCGCATAAAACTTGTCTCTGTCCCCCTGATAGTCAGAAACAATATAGTACGATGTGTTTTTCGTAAGCGTTATCTTCTCGTTCAGTTCGCCGTAGACAAATCCCTCTGCTGTTCCCTCCGGCGCTGCAGCCACCGCCTTTCCATAATCCAAAACGATAGAACCATCCAGATTGACGATCAGGAAGTTGTGAGTTCTGGCGCTCTCGCTGGTATACCAACGTCCCAGAGCTGTAACTGCGATGTCCTTATCGCCCACTGTGATTCGCATGCCAGCCCAGCCTCCGGCCATGGTAATACCGGAACCTTCCACATTTCCGGGGGCAGCAAGTGCAGTTTCAATCGTCAGATTCCTCTCTTCCGTTGTAGTTCCTGTAGCTGTGTTTCCCTCTGCCTTTTCGCCGTTTTCCGCATTTACACTGACAGGCAGCCATAGATTCACTGCCAAAACCGCCGCTGCAAGCGCACATGCAAAAATTCCTAAACCTTTTCTTCTCATGATCTTCTCCTTT
>CAKSAI010000175.1 GCA_934434905.1 uncultured Lachnospiraceae bacterium
CGTAAGTTCGGTCTTTCCGGTAAGTCCTTTATCCCGATGCTGATCGGCAGCGGCTGCGGCGTTCCCGGAATCATGGCTTCCCGTACCATCGAGAATGACCGTGACCGTAAGATGACTATTATGACAACGACCTTCATTCCCTGCGGCGCGAAGCTTCCGATCATCGGACTGATCGCCGGTGCATTCTTCGGCAACGCCGGATGGGTTGCATGGAGTGCATATTTTGTAGGTATCGCAGCAATCATCTGCTCCGGTATCATCTTAAAGAAGACGAAAATGTTCGCGGGCGATCCGGCACCCTTCGTTATGGAGCTGCCTGCTTATCACCTGCCTACCGTAGGCAATGTGCTCCGCAGCATGTGGGAGCGCGGCTGGTCCTTCATCAAGAAGGCCGGAACCATCATCCTTTTGTCCACCATCTTCGTATGGTTCATGCTGAACTTTGGATGGACAGATTCAGGATTTGGCATGTTGCACTTTGATGAACTTGAAGGTATTGCTCTGGAGGAAATGCAGGCGAATTGTGTACTTGCTAAGATCGGCAACGCGATTGCATGGATCTTTACACCGCTTGGCTGGGGCAACTGGAAGTCCGCAGTGGCTGCAATCACAGGTCTGGTAGCCAAGGAAAATGTGGTTGGTACCTTCGGTATCCTCTACGGATTCGCAGAAGTGGCTGAGAATGGCGACGAGATCTGGGGCAGCCTGGCCAGCAGCATCTCCGGGATAGCGGCTTACTCCTTCCTGGTGTTCAACCTTCTGTGCGCACCCTGCTTCGCAGCCATGGGCGCAATCAAGCGTGAGATGAACAGTGCCAAGTGGTTCTGGTTCGCCATCGGATATCAGACGATCTTCGCTTACCTGGTATCCCTGTGTATCTATCAGATCGGTTCTCTGATCTCGGCCGGAAGCTTTGGAGTTGGGACGGTAGCTGCCTTCCTGGTGGTGATCGTGTTCATTTACCTCCTGTTCCGTCCGTATAAGGAGAGCAAGACCCTGAATGTGAAGGGTATGGCGAAAAACAAATAATAAGAGAATGGAGAGGGGATCTGCTGTATGGCAGATTCTCTCTTATGGTATATGGAAATAAGCACGATTTATCGTCCTTTTTCGGCCGGGTTAAACTATTACAAAAAATTAGTTTCCTGTGGAAAAGTTCCGAGAATCGTGTTAAAATAAATAACGAAGCCAATTTTGGCATATCTATTTTCCAAGGAGGAATGTCATGATGTTAAAGTGCTTAAAGAAGGTCAATGGGAAGAAGGCCGGTCTGTTTGCGGCCGGTGTATTATTCGGTACAGCCGGAATCAAATTGCTGTCCAGCAAGGACGCCAAGAAGGTATATACCAGCTGTACAGCGGCGGTTCTTCGGGCGAAGGAGACAGTTATGAAGACTGTGGCCACGATTCAGGAGAACGCTGAGGATATCTATGCAGAAGCGCAGCAGATCAATGAAGATCGGGCAGCGGAAGAGGTTGTGTATGAAGATGCAAAGTCAGAGCCGGAGGCTGACAGTGAGGCGGAAGCATGAGATTTGTAATAAAGCATGAGATTCGGGGAAGAATGCGGATCCATGTACTTCAGAATGGGATGTCCTGCCGTCAGGCGGACATCCTGCAATATTATCTGGGAAGTCAGAGCTTTGTGACCTCTGTCAAGGTACAGGAGCGGCTTATGGATGTGACAGTCTGTTACGTCGGAAAACGCACGGACTTGATAGAGGTCTTTCGACAGTTTCATTATGAGCAGGCACAGGTGCCGGAGGCTTATCTGGCAAGCACCGGAAGAGAGCTGCAGCAGCAATACTGGGATAAGCTGGTAAATAAAGTGGTGCAGCGTATGGCAAGCCGTCTTTTTCTGCCAGGTTCGGTACGTGCCGCCATTGCACTGGCAAGATCGGTGAAATATATCCGGAAGGGAATCGTTACCCTGGCAAAAGGGAAGCTGGAGGTTCCGGTGCTGGATGCTACAGCCATCGGGGTATCTCTGGCAAGAGGGGATTATAAGACGGCAAGCTCCGTCATGTTCCTGCTGGGGATCGGTGAGATCCTGGAGGAGTGGACACACAAGAAGTCGGTGGATGATCTGGCTCGCAGTATGTCCTTAAATATCAGCAAAGTGTGGTTGATGCGCGGTGAGCAGGAGGTTCTGGTTTCCGCGGAGGAGATCCGGGAAGGCGATCAGGTGCGTATCCATATGGGAAATGTGATCCCCTTCGATGGTACGGTGACAGAGGGTGAGGCCATGGTGAACCAGGCTTCACTTACCGGTGAGTCCATGCCGGTGCGCAGGGTGACCGGAAGTTCTGTATATGCCGGCACTGTGGTGGAGGAAGGCGAGCTGACCGTCTGTGTGAAGCAGGGGAACGGTACCAGCAAGTTTGAGAAGATCGTGGCTATGATCGAAGAGTCCGAGAAGCTGAAGTCCTCTGTGGAGAGCAAGGCAGAACATCTGGCAGACCGATTGGTGCCGTACAGCCTGGCGGGAACAGTGCTTACATATCTTCTTACCAGGAATATCACCAAGGCGTTGTCTGTTCTGATGGTGGATTTCTCCTGCGCACTGAAGCTGTCCATGCCGATCTCCGTGTTGTCGGCCATCCGAGAAGCCAACGGTTATCAGATCACCGTAAAGGGTGGAAAATACCTGGAAGCCATGGCGGATGCAGGAACCATTGTCTTTGACAAGACCGGAACGCTCACCAAGGCGCAGCCGACGGTGGTAGAAGTGATTTCCTTTAATGGGGATGAGCCGGAGGAGCTTCTTCGGATCGCAGCCTGCCTGGAGGAGCATTTTCCACATTCCATGGCCAAGGCTGTAGTGGATGCAGCGCGGAAACAAAATCTTGTGCATGAGGAGCTTCATTCCAAGGTAGAATACCTTGTGGCGCACGGTATTTCCAGCCGTATAGAGGACAAGAAAGTGATCATCGGCAGCTATCATTTTGTTTTTGAAGATGAGGGCTGTGCAGTCCCGGAGGGGTATGAGGCGCGCTTTGAAGGGCTTTCCCCGGAATATTCCCATCTGTATATGGCTATTGACAATCGGCTTGCAGCCGTGATCTGTATCGAGGATCCGCTGCGTGAAGAGGCTGCTGCTGTGGTACAGGCATTAAGGAAGGCCGGGATCGATAAGGTCGTGATGATGACCGGAGACAGTGAGCGAACCGCTCATGCCATCGCCGAGAAGGTGGGTGTGGACGAATATTATTCCGAGGTACTGCCTGAGGATAAAGCCCGCTTCGTAGAGCAGGAAAAGGCCATGGGAAGAAGAGTTATCATGATCGGAGACGGGGTCAACGATTCCCCGGCGCTGTCCGCAGCCGATGTGGGAATCGCCATAAGCGATGGGGCGGAGATCGCCAGGGAGATCGCGGATGTCACCATCGGAGCCGAGGACTTATATGAGGTCGTCACCTTACAGCTTCTGAGCAATGCGCTGATGAAGCGGATCCATAGGAATTATCGGTTCATTGTGGGCTTTAATACGATGCTGATCCTGCTGGGTGTAACCGGAGTGCTGCCGCCCACGACCTCTGCACTCCTACATAATACCTCGACGCTGGCCATTAGTCTTAAAAATATGGAAAACCTGTTAGAACCAGTTCAGCCAGACCGAAGAAGGACGATAAATCGTGCTTGCACAAGTTTAGCGGACTGAACTGTTATAAATGATAATCAGAATCAGGAGGTGCGCGGTATGGAGAGATTTGCGAAGCTTAAGAAGAACATCTGCGATGTGATACGTGAAGATCAGATCAAGCTGGGCTACCGGAGCGAGACGCTGCGGCTGTATTATCCGCTGGAATCCCTGGATCGTCTGGTAGGAATGGAACTGGATATTCCTGAGATGTATGGGGAGTTGGAGGACTTCTGCGAGGAAGTTACGCCGCAGTTTGGGAAGATCACGATCTCCAACAAGGATGAGCGGTTCTGCCTGACATTTCCGCCACAGACAGCGGAATATGTACACTTTCAGTTGCCAAAAGACGAGTTCCTTGAGGAATTCATCGCGGTGATGGCGAACCATGGCAGCACCCTGGAGGATGTGCTGGCGGTTTTCCGACGCTATTCGGACAAGATTCATCTGGAGAAGCTGTCCGGCGAGGAATTCGATTACCTGATCTATTTTACGGACGGGAAGCCCAACGATTACCGCTACTGCCTGGCGCTGGAGGAGTGCCATATGACGTACCACCGCTTCACGCCGGAGGATTATGAAGAGCTGGGATTTTCGGCGGGGACAGTTGCTCCGGTGAAGTGAGAAAAATAGAAATAGTAACAGTTACGCACACATCCAGTTGACCCTTTTCGGTCTGGCTGAACGGTTACGAAAAATGAGTGTAGAAAGGTCTGCCTTCAGGGGCAGGCCTTTTTCAGTATGCAGATTTCCTGCGACACACAACCACTCCCGGAGATCACGCAGTGACAGAGGAAGAGCATTCCTGTCCTTTGCGACAACAATCTACAAAAACCAACATGCTGACTGTGATATAAGTGTGATACATGAAAAGGAGGATTCTATCATGAAGAAGAAAGTATTCAGTATTATGCTGTGTGTCGCAATGACAGCAGCGCTGCTCACCGGATGTGGAAACAAAGGTACAAAAGGAACGGTGACAGGGGGAGATGCAGCCGGAGATCTGCCGGATAAGGGCGGAAAAACAACAGAAGTGGGAACGGTTGGCGTGGCAATGCCAACACAGTCTTCCGAGCGTTGGACCAATGACGGTGCCAACATGAAGAAACAACTGGAAGCTCTGGGATACAAGGTGGATCTCCAGTATGCGGAGGATGACGTACAGATGCAGGTTTCCCAGATCGAGAACATGATCGCCAGCGGCGTGAAGTGTCTGGTGATCGCAGCCATCGATGCCGGGGCTCTGACTACGGTGGAAGCATCCGCCAAGGCAGCAGGAATTCCGATCATTGCCTATGATCGTCTGCTGATGAACACAGACGCAGTTTCCTACTATGCAACCTTTGACAACAAGGGAGTAGGAACCGCCATCGGTGAGTACATAGTGAAGGCCAAGGATCTTGAGAACACCAAGGAAACATACACCATCGAGTTCTTTATGGGCTCACCGGATGACAATAACGCAGTATTTCTGTATAACGGTCTGATGGAAGTATTAAAGCCTTATCTGGACAACGGCACGCTGGTATGTAAGTCCGGCCGGACATCCTTCGAGGATACCTGTATCCTGCGTTGGTCCCAGGAGACAGCACAGCAGAACTGTGAGAATTATCTGACAGGCTTCTATGCAGACGAGGATCTTGACATCTGTGCCACCGCCTTCGACGGCTTCGCATACGGCTGTAAGGCTGCGCTGGAAGGTGCAGGCTATACGGCTAAGAACTGGCCCATCGTCACCGGACAGGACGCAGAGCTTATGGCGACTAAGAACATCATCGCAGGGACACAGACGATGTCCATATATAAGGACACCCGTCTTCTTGCAGAAAAGTGCGTGACCATGGTACAGGCAGTGTTAAATGGCAGCAAGCCGGAGATCAACGACACCAAGCAGTATGACAATGGGAAGCTTGTTGTTCCGTCCTACCTCTGCACACCTGTGGCGGTGGATAAGACCAATTATGAAGAGATCATTGTGGATGGCGGCTACTATACGGCGGATCAGCTGGCACAATAATAAGAGGGAACCATATGCCTGATTTCATTCTGGAAATGAATCATATTACCAAGGAATTCTCCGGTGTAAAAGCACTGGATGATGTGAATCTGAAGGTATGCCGCGGCGAGATCCATGCGCTGTGCGGGGAGAATGGTGCCGGAAAATCAACCCTGATGAACATCCTGTCAGGCGTATACCCTTATGGGACCTATATGGGCGATGTCGTTTACAACGGCACGCCCTGCCAGTTCCATAACCTGAAGAACAGCGAGGCTAAGGGCATTGTCATAATTCATCAGGAGCTGGCGTTGAGCCCGAACCTGTCTGTGGCGGAGAATGTATTCTTAGGCAACGAGCAGACCTCCTTAAAGGGCGTGATCGACTGGACCAGGACCAGGGAGCAGGCGCAGAAGATGCTGGAGCGGGTGGGACTTGCAGGTGAAGACGTAAATGCGTTGGTAGGGACACTGGGAGTCGGAAAACAGCAGCTCATAGAGATTGCCAAGGCTCTGGCTAAGGATGTAGAGCTTCTCATCTTAGATGAGCCTACGGCTGCGCTGAATGACGAGGAGAGCAGACGGCTCTTAAACATCATGCGGGATCTGAAAAAACAGGGCATCACCTGCATCATGATCTCACACAAGCTCAATGAGATCGAATATGTGTCGGATGTCGTCACCATTCTTCGGGATGGCAGAACCATCGAGACACTGCATGCGGACTCCCCGGAGTTTACGGAGAGCCGTGTGATCAAGGGAATGGTCGGCCGCGATCTTATCAACCGTTATCCGGTTCGGGAGAAGGAGTCTGTCGGCGATGTGATATTTGAGATCGATCATTGGAATGTCTCGCATCCTGACGATGAAAAGCGCCGTATCTTAAAGGATATCCATATCAAGGTCCGGGCCGGAGAGGTCGTGGGGCTGGCCGGATTGATGGGCGCTGGAAGGACGGAGCTGGCCATGAGTATTTTCGGCCGCAGCTACGGCCAGAAGATATCCGGGAATGTGAAGATAAAAGGCCGCGAGACGGCGCTTCCTGATGTGAAGGCTGCCATTAAGAACCGATTGGCGTATGTATCCGAAGACCGCAAGACATATGGC
>CAKSAI010000176.1 GCA_934434905.1 uncultured Lachnospiraceae bacterium
ATAATAACTCTGGAACGTAGACATTCCCCTTCCACAGCCCTTGGTAAGCACCTCTGCCGCCGCACTGTCTGTAATATGACCTGCAAAACTCATCATCGCAACTACCTGCTTCATGTTTTCATGCCGGAGACCGGAATGCGAGAGATATTTCACCTTCGCTCTGACTTTTTCTGCCAGAAGCGTCTCCCCAATCAAATCACATAAGCCCGCTCCGGCAAGAAGTGCCTGCGCCAGTAACGCATGTACTCCTGCGCCCCCGGCTTCCGGCATGTCCCTGGTCGGCCAATCCAGAAAAAAGCCCCGGTTCAGTTCTTCTTCTATCAGCGGTTTTCCTTCGCTATGCACAAGCGCTGCCAACTGTTCTAACAATGGAACCCAGTAATTCTTCAGTTCTTGCAATAAATCCTTTTTTCCATTATGAAAACACCAATCGCGCAAAATCAACAAATACCACATACCGTAACTCGTAATATGATTCGGCCAATCCGGAACCGGATAGCTCTCTGCCACATAGCGCGGGCTGTCATCCACAATGGAGTTATATCCAAATACACTTCGAATGGCAAGCACTTCGGGATGCATATCGCCTATCCATACAAGACGATCCCGCTTGATTCCATCCCAAAGCATACTCTGCATATTGAGATGAACCGTATAGGCACTTGTATTATAAATATCACCCAAAATGGAATTACTGCATGCAAAGCTTCCGATATATGGAATGTCACGGTAAGTAAAAATTCCATGAACAGCCGCAAGCTCTACGTATACATCCGGTGTCTCCAGCTCAAGATATAAGAAACGATAACCCGTCTGTCCCCATTCTGTACTTCCATAGTACATTAACGGCACAACAAAATCTCTCGGCGTATGCGCATTCCAGCTATTCCTGGCTCCAAGCGGTGTCATAGCTTCCGATACAGACTCACCAAAACGAATATGCATCTTCACTCCCGGCACATGAGGAACGTCATTCATGGATATCATTTGTGTGATAATACGAACGCCTCCTGAAAATTCACTGCCAAAGTCTAAAAGGAATGCCGCTTTTTTACCTTCTGTTGTAGATAGCTTTACAATCGGTCTTTTTTCTCCGTTATTTGCCTGTCCATCTGCAGCGTTAAGTAATATTTCTGTATTTTCAGCACCTTCCGACTGCCAAAGAACTTTTGCGGGAAAAATATAGTCTTTCCTAAGGCAATCATTTGAAACAACCTTTAAATCACAAATCCCCATTTTGGCAACCCTCTTATTTTTCTACCAAATATTCCCGGAACAGCGTCACATCTTCGGTGGTGATATCGTCTGTTGTTGTATCAAAATTACATTTCTTAGCGTACACTTCAATGGTATTGTCTGATACATACCTCTTCATGCGTACCAGATCCTTTACATCTGCGCTTCCATCTTTGTTTGCATCACCCATGACCGTGAAGAAAATCTCATTGTCGGCGGGACAGATGATCACGCTTCCGTCCGCACAGTAGTAATAGTCTGCCGCTACTGTTTCTCCATTCAGCTTAAGGGACAGATCATCTGCCAGATAATACCCGTCCTTCGGTGTGACAACAAGGGAATAGCGATAATCATTCCCACTCACAAATTCCGTAAAGATACCTCCGTCGAACGCCTCGTTAATCTTAGAATCAGTCGTTGCAAATGTGCCGTAATTCACACGCTCCCAACGCTGTGTCAGCGTATAAGCCTCTGCCGCTTCATTCGTTCCCCAGGAATCGTCAGAAACCTGCCCCGGATTGCCGCTGGTAATATCCGCACCCGCAACTGCAATCTCTTTTATTGCCGTTCCCTCGCGATAGGTAATTGAGAGATCGCTGACCGTGTATTTGAGGTCCCCCTCAGATGGGATGTCAAAGTACAACCGAAACTCAAAGGTTGTCGCACCTTCCTTTACAGATACCGGCGTATATTTAAATTCAAAATCTTTTCCATTTACATCTGCATCAAATACCTCAAGAACATTTATGCCTGTGCCAAATCCTTGCTGCATAAGCAAAGCCCTTCCTTTGCCGCCGAACCAACTGTTCTTATTTATTCCTGATGATGTCCCCTCTATCTTCAGATGAAATGAAATTGTATATTCCGTGATACTCTTATCGTGGGCGATTGCTTTTAATCCCATAGAAGTTGTATTCGTTGAAGTTGTTGTTGCCGTAAATGATCTGTCCGCTTCTGACACAAGCTCCTTGATTCCTGTTGTCTCTTCTGCAATATCGCCCTTTTTGGTAATGGTAAGATTCGTCAGTGTATACGTAATGGTCTGACCGGCTGTGGCTGGTCTTGCAAAAGACATTCTCATCCTTGCAGAAGCTTCCGTCGACGTTCCCATTGTATATTCATACGCAAAATCCTGCGATCCTGTGGTATCAACAATTCCATATACTCCGGCCGGAGAGGTGTTAAGCGTTTGTAGTATAAAATTATAGCTGCCGGCTGGCGGTATGGTGTTAGTTGTATCCCCCTCTATTTCCAGATGAAAGGATATGTTATATGTCGTTCCTGATACCATACTATGATATAAGTCTACACACGGATTCGCACTGCTTTGGCTACTTGTTACCACTTTTACCGCGTTATTACCGGATGTAATAACATTGCCGTTGGGATATGTTCTCCACAAGGTATAATTCGGCACATAATTCGTAACCGTCTGCTCCAGCCGGACATCCGTGATCTTGTATACGACATCGGAAGTGCCTGCCACCTCAGACATTTCAAAACGTATGTATTCTTCTGCCGCTACGGTATCGTAATCTACATTAAACGTATATTCGAATTTTTTCCATTCCCCGTCTGTTGTTGTGATACCATCTTCAATTATGGTTCTCTTTGCACCTGCACCCTGCGGGTTATAGTACGCAGCAAATTTGCTGTTTGAATCGGTTCCTTCCACCTTAAGCCAATAAGAGAGCTGATAGGTGTTTCCCTTTGTCAGGCTCACAAACTGCTGTACAACGGCAGAATTCGTATTTGTATCATTCGCCCTCTGGGTAACCGTAAGGACATGGGTCTTTCCAATCTCCGGGACCTCTTCCTCCAGATAACCTTCCGTATATACGGTTTCTCCCACCTTACTGTTGGGCGAAATCCTCCATGCGGTCTGCCCCTTATAAAAGTTTGAGGCTTTTATAAGATTCCCGGCATCCTCCGGTGTTGCCGGAGCAGCTATCGAAGCTGCTCCAAACCCCGTTGCTATGATTGCTGCAGCCAATACACAACTGACGATGTTCTTTATTACTTTTCTCATTGAAATCCCTCCACTTATTATTTTAGTCCTTCGCTCATATCCGTACCGTTCTGAATGACATTTTGGAACAGGATATATAAGATCAATATGGGTAGAAGTGATATTACCAACCCTGCAAAAATTGCCCCATAATCGGACTGGTAGGTAAACTGCGCAATCAGCTTCTGAATTCCCACAGACAAGGTATAATTCTTATCCGATTCCAAAAATGTCAGTGCAGTCAGGTACTCATTCCAAGTTCCCATAAAGCACGTTAAGCACTGAAACAGCACGATCGGTTTCACAAACGGTAATACAACTCTGCTGAATATACTCCACTCCCCTGCTCCGTCAATACGTGCCGCTTCCAGAAAGCTCTTGTTCACGCCCTTTACAAAGCCTGTCACAAGAAATATCGGTACAGGCAGCGACTGCACAGCATAAATAATTGCCAGCGACACAAGGTTGTCCGAGATATTGATAGTCAGATCCGGTTTGTTCAAGATCACCTGCAGCGCACGCTGTATGACATTCCCGATGGAACTCACCTGGAAATACAACGGCACCAGCAAAAGTGCTCCCGGAATCATCATGGCAGCCCAGTAGAATTTCTCCACCGCTTTGACAAGCTTAAATTCATAGGTTCCTAATATATAGGTGGTGGTTGTCAGCATGATTACATATATGAGAACCGTGAGTACAACCACAAACAGCGTATTGAAGGTGTAGGCTCCCATGTTTGCCTCTTCCCAGGCCTTCACATAATTACTGAGGTACATCAGCTTCGGCCATTTCCAGATATCTCCCAGCATAAAATCCCTGCTGCTCTTTAGGGACGTGGAAAACATCCACAGAACCGGAAAGATAATGGTAACTGCCCATCCATACAGAAGTACCCGCAGCAGCCACCGGAGCGCGATCGTCTTGCCGGACTGCCCTATTTTTTTGTGTTTTCTTCTCATATCATCGGTCCTCCTTTCTGGAAATACCATAGTTGAGAACATATGATATTACAAAAACGATAATCATCAGAAGCACTGCTACCGCATTTGCATAGCCCAGCTTGTAGTAGGTAAAACCATAGGAATATTCATACAATCCCATAACGGTAAACCCGGAACCGCCAATTCCTTCCCCCATGAACAGTTTTACAAAGTTCATATTGGACGTAACAATACTTGTTACAATGGTAATCACAATATATTTGAGCTGCGGTACAATGGTCGGCAGTGTGATGGCAAACAGTTGCCGGAACTGTCCGGCCCCGTCAAGCTCTGCCGCCTCATACAGCTCCTTGGATATGTTGTTGATGGCAGCGATCAAAATGATCATAAAGGCTCCGATACCACACCAGGAAGCTACAAACGTAATGATCGGCAGTGTGTAGGTTGTGATCCAGCCCTGCTCCGGTGTCTTGAGATTCGTGATCAGGGAGAATAACTCCAGATCGAAAAAATACTTCCATATTTTTGCAATAACAACCGATGACAAAATATTGGGCAGATAGTACACAAATCTCAGGAAATTTGTCTCTCCCTTTTTAAAACGCAACCTTGTGATACTGACTGCAAAGGTCACAGACAGCACCAGGATAATGATCTCCTTAAAGACCAGGATCAGAACATCGTTCACGATTGCCTGATGGAACACACGATCCGTTAAGATCGCTTTATAATTGTCAAATCCCAGCCAGACCTTATCCCCGTAGCCGGACCACTCATAGAAGCTTGTGGAAAATGACTGTATCATAGGCACTATGGTAATCAGGAAATACAGTACCAGGGGCGGAAGCCCAAACAAAAGCATAAACCCCAACTGCCCTTTTGTCGGTCTTCCGATCTTTCTTCTCTTCCGTTTCATATGCTCACCCCCATTACTTCGCTTTATCCGTGATCTTCTTAACTGCCTGATCTACATTCATCTCTCCGGTCATCAAGCCGTGAACTGCCGCATTGATTTCCTCGTTCAGGTCACCCCAGATATAATTTCTGTAACGAACCTGGACATTGCCGCCACTGATGTATTTCAGAATTTTTCTGGATACAGCATCCATGCTTATCGTGTCATAATTCAGATCTGTACGTGCGCCAAGATACCCCTGTGCCCCCACAAGAAGCTCCTGGCTTTCCTTCGTATACAGGAAACGCACAAAGGCTTTTGCATTCTCCAGATTCTTTGCCTGCTTCGCTACAATCATACCTGTGGGCTGCACTTCAACAGTAGCTGCCTGATCTGCAAGGATCAACGGGGAGGTTGCATATTCCATCTGGAAAGAGGACGGTGTATTATTCTCCACTTCCCACGGAAGCCAGATTCCATTACCGATCAACAGGGTATTGTGGTTCAGCCATTTCATCTGGGAGGTTGTATGATCCAGCGTTGAGGTTCCTGTTAAGATCGTTCCGTCACCTCTGCAGAAATCATACCAGCGCTGAAATACGTCCCGCACGTTCTGGGAGCCCCATGCAGATTTCTTTCCGAGGCAGATCCCTTCATAGAAGGACTGGTCATAGGCCGCCAGTGCCGGCATTACCATGGACTGGGTTGCATAATTTCCCGTAGAGCCATTGGTTGTAAATACTGCGACGCCCTTGGACCTTGCACTATCCACAAAGCTTAAAAGCTCTGTATAGTTCTTCGGCGCACTGAGGCCCAACTGACTTAGGTAGGCCTGATCCCAGAAGATCCCGCATGCAGACGCATATACGCCTGCGCGGTAATACGCTGCTGTCTCGGTGGACTGCTGATACATTTTTGCACTGGTTACATCCCAGATCTTTTCATTCGTACCGTAGACATAGCCATTCTTCAATACATCGGTCAGGTCATAGAGCAGACCGGACTGCTCCAATGCAATATCCGGTATACCGGATCCTGCCAGAAGCGCAATATCAGGAGGATTACTTCCCATCCAGCGCTTTGTGAACTGCGTATTGACCTGGGAACCTATGTAGGCCGTTACCTTAACGCCTGTCTTTGCTTCAAAAGCATCGATGATACTGGTCCATGCATTTCCAACCTCTTCGTTTTCGTTCGTGAAGATCTGGATCTCTAAGGAACCTGACAGCTTAGGCTCTGTATTTGTCGACGATGGCGCAGCAGGTGTATCGGTCTGTTCCGTACCCGGTGTTTCATTGTTTTGTGTGTTATCCGTATCTGTCACATCTCCCTGCTCACCGGATTCGTCACCCTTCGCAACATCTGTGTTGTCCTTCGAAGAATCCGGCACCTGATCCCCGGAGTCTAAAAGCACCCGCTCTTCCAGGAGTACAAATTCACATCCCGTCAGGTTCATACACAATATCAGCCCCAGCAATAATGCAAACAGCTTCTTCCATTTGTTTTTCATCCTATTTCTTCTCCCTTCTCTTCTTTATCAGTAACCGGATTCCGAAAATCGCACCACCTGCCGCAACAGCAATCAATGCCAGTATCCACC
>CAKSAI010000177.1 GCA_934434905.1 uncultured Lachnospiraceae bacterium
GAATGCCTTCCGAAAAATCCGGTTTTCACCTATACGGAGCAGATACTTTCTGTTGAGCCGGGGGAAGGTACGCTTGCCATAGCTCTGGAAGAAGCAGCGGCGAAAATGAAGGCAGCAGATGCAGAGCATCCGGTCTCTGTTATTCTGGAGCTGGCAGATGGTGAATATGTGCTTGACAAGACCATTCTGTTGGATATTCCGAAGTCTGCTTTTGCAAAACTGACGGTTAGGGGAACCAAAGGAGCAAAGCCGTTGGTCCATGGCTGTACGCCCCTGAAACTGTCTGAGTTTAAAAAGGCAGAAAACGAAGATTACTACATCTACCAGTGTGAGAGGAATGAGGATGGTGAATATCCGGTTTTCCATGATCTTTATGATAATGGCAGACGGATACCGATTGCTACCGGCAGCAGATATCTTACCAAAGTGAATTTTGATAACGCCGATGATCGTAGGGATGAAGCGAATTACAAAGGAATCTATGTGGATCGCCGCGCGGTAGAGGAACTGGATGAGGTGGCGTTTCCGACAGAATTTACGATTTTTGTGGAGTGGGAGTATGCCACGTTACATGCAGTTGGTGTAGATTATAGCGACACGAAGGTGGTAGATGATGTGGAGGTTGTCCGTCTTAAGATTGCAGAGGAGGAGATGGTGGATTTCGCAAGAGGTATTCATCATTTCCTGTCAATTGCAAATCGCGTATCATACTTCGGAAACAATCGTTCCTTACTCAAGCCGGGTACCTGGGCGTATGATGCAACCGTTGGAAAACTGTATTATTATCCAGAAAACGGGAAGATGACAGCACCTGCATTTGCAGCGCTGCCTACGCTTATCTCCCTGAAGGGTGTTTCGCATGCCACATTTGAAAATCTTAGCTTTACCGGAACAGGCAATTTACGTCTTGCGACACAGTCGTACCGAAGTACCTTGATGAATGATGAGGGAAACCGGGGAATTCTTCCGATGGCTGCGATCATGCTGGATGATTGTGCCAACATTGAGGTTAAGAACTGCACCTTTACGGAACTTGGAACGAATGGTATTCGTTCACAAAACGCACTGATCGGTGCAGATATCTGCGACTGTCATTTTGAGAATATAGCGATGTCAGCGATTACAATCGGACACCGCACTGCGAAGTGGCAGGAGGACGACTGCAATTATAATCTCGTTATCCGAAATAATGTTATTTATAATATTGCAATGGAATTCCCCGGCTCCCCGGCAGTGTATATCTCACATGTAGATCAGGCTCAGATCATACATAATTCGATTTGTAAAACGGCCTACAGTGCAATTGCGATGGGCTGGCTGGTGGAATGGGACTGGTATAAGGAAGGCGATTTTGGCAAGAAGGTGAACGCGCGTTATGTGGAGATTGCCTATAATCGTATTATTGATTATATGCTTCTGCTATGCGACGGAGCAGGCGTCTATGTAGGCGGGGCAAATTATATTAAGGAATATCCGGAAACCTTCAATGTAATACATGACAACTACGTAGAACGCACGGAGCTGAAGAATAATTCGGATCGGGGATATTATATTGACATGTGTGCTTCCAACTGGGAGGTACGTGATTGTGTGGCGGTCAATACCTACCTGCCGATGTGGTGTCAGTATCTGATCGTTGGGGATCTTGTGTATAACAATCGTGTGGATGGCATATATGCTACGCAGAAGATTAAGAAGGAGAATCATTCGCCGGAGCGGAATACGCTGTACAGCAATGTGTATATTGAGGAGGAAGGCAAGGAGGCCTTGCTTGAAAAATATCCAAAGGCGAAGGCGATTTACGAGTCTTCCGGGGTAATCGGACAATCGAACCGGAGGAGACATTCATGAACAAGATCTTGCAAAGAGCGGGAAAGGTAAAACAGGAAAATATCCCATTTGTGTTGGATGCAGATGAATTTCGTGCATTGGTGAGTCGTGTTGCGAATGAGACTTATGCAAACGATATCCGGGTGCAGCAGATCCCGTCTTCGGATGGAATGGATGCGTATGAGATCTCTGATTCTGAGGGCGGAGTATTGATTAAGGCTACTTCCGGGGTTGCAGCAGCTTCCGCCTTTAATCATTACTTGAAGTATTATTGCGGTTATACAGTGGGAGCATTGTTTCGGATCGGTAATTTGCCGGAGGTACCGCCTTCTGTAGGCGCTGTGATACGTAAAAAATCGCCGTTTCATTATCGCTATCTGTACAACTACTGTACGTTCGGTTATACATATGCATTTTACGACTGGAAGGATTGGGAAACGGTGCTTGACTGGGCATTACTGTCTGGTTATAACCTGATCCTAAATCCAATTGCACAGGAAAGCGTGTGGTTTGAGTTGCTGCAGAGGATTGGGTACAGTAGCAAGGACGCAAAGAAATTTCTTGTAGGTCCGGCCTTTATGCCATGGCTTCTGATGATGAATATGTCGGATTACAGCGGAGATTATCCAGACTGGTGGTTTGAGGAACGAAAGGAACTTGCGGGGAAATTCAACAGACGCCTGCAGGCTTTCGGAGCAGGGATCTTATTGCCGGGGTATTGTGGTATGGTGCCCGATGATTTTGGTACTTATTTTCCGGGCAGTAAGATCGTTGAACAAGGGTTATGGTGTGGCTTGAAGCGGCCTGCCTATCTTCTTCCGGAGGACTCTGAATTCGAACATATAGCTTCTATGTTTTATGAGATTCAGGGAAGCATACCGGGTGCGGAGAAAGTACATTACTATTCCGTAGATCCATTTCATGAAGGCGGCAACAGTGACGGTATCGATATGGTCTCCTATACAAGAAGTGTCTTTGCATGCATGGAACGCTATGATCCGCAGGCGGTATGGGCATTCCAGGGATGGCAGAATAATCCGCGCCGAGAAATGTTAAACGCCCTTGACAGATCCCGAACGCTGGTTATGAATCTGGTGGCAGAGACCAATTTTAATGCAGGAGACGAGTTTGGAGGATCCCCGTGGATCTATTGCACGGTAAATAATTTTGGCGGACAGCACCTTCTGCGCGGGAACATCGTCAAGTCCCTTCAGAACCCATATGAAGGATTGAGCGGCAATCACACGATGGTGGGAATCGGAATCATGCCGGAGGCAGTGGAGACGGATGAGGTCTTTTATGATATCTTTGCTGAAATTGCCTTTTGTGAAGAAAAACCGGATGTGGAAGATTACTTGACTGCATTTGTAAAGAGAAGATACGGAATCTGCAACGAAGAATTATTAAAGGCATGGCGTATACTTACAGAAAAGGTATATCGTGGCGATCAACAGGATTGCGGAGGTGAATCGCCGTTTTGCGCCCGCCCGTCACTTGACGTGAACCGAGTCAGTGAATGGGGAGGTGCGTCAGCAGTGAAAGATCAGGGCACACTTACATCCGTCATAGAACTATTGCTGACAGAATACGATACCTGCTGTGGTTCTGCGGCATATCGTTACGATCTTGTTGATTTCACCCGGCAGTTCCTTGCAAATGATTCATGGAGATTGGTCTATGGTTTGCAGAAGGCTTATTGTGAGAAGGACAGGGAAGCTTTTTTAAAATTTTCCGGTGAATTCCTGGGCCGTTTCGACCTGATGGAAGAATTGTTGGGTACCCACGAACATTTCCTGCTTAGCCGATGGTTAGAACCGGCCAAAAGGCTTGGGAGAGACGAGCTGGAAAAGAGATGGCTCGAATGGAATGCAAGGGCACAGATTACAGTATGGGCACCGAAGGCAGGAGATATTCTGCATGATTATGCAGCAAAGGAATGGTCCGGTATGATCCGTGATTTCTACAAGCCGCGTTGGGAGGCATTTATCTCCATGCTGGAAGTATCTCTGCATTCGGGCAAAGCGATTGAGTCATATGAACAATACGATCAGGAAATCCTTTTTACATACGGGCGTAAGGCTTATCCGACAGAGCCGGAAGGTGATACGAGGGAGACAGTTCGAAAGGTTCTGTGATTATTACATGCAAAAAAGAATGCCATATCGTCGAATATGGCATTTTTTTTGCACCAATCGTACATTTTGGGTCGTATGCGAAATCTATGCCGTTTGATAAAATGAAGAAAAGTTGTGAACCGGAGGACATGTTTATGAACGAGAGAAAGTATTCAGTTTTCATTGACAATGTGGGCTCCTGTAGTGACCGTTATTGCGGTGCTTACGGAAGACCATATACGATTGAAGAGAAGTTTGAACGGGTAAAATCGATCCCATTGTTGAGCGCGGTCGATATTGTGCTGAGTCCGGGCTTTATCAATGAGAAGTCACTTATTAAAGAGTGCCTGGCAAAGACGGGACTGAAGGTAGGCTCAATTGCGGTAGATACTTTTGCGGATCCTGTTTTTCAGAAGGGCAGCTTTGCGGCAGTTGACAAGAAAGTAAGAGATCTTGCCATCAAGTGTGCGAAGGAAGCCATTGACTTTGCGGCGGAAGTGGGCTGTGACATTATGACTACCTGGCCGGGACAGGACGGATATGACTACATCTTTCAGGCGGATTACATCAAGGAACGTACCTTATTCCAGGAGGCCATGATAGAGTTGTGCGACTACAATCCCGATATGACGGTCACGATGGAGTATAAGATCAAGGAACCGCGGACCCATTGCTATATCAGTACGGTGGGAAGCGCACTTCTTATGTGTGAGGCCAGCGGAAAGAAGAATCTCGGAATCGCATTGGATTACGGTCATGCAGCCTTAGGTTATGAGACACCGGCAGAGGCAGTTGCGATGTGCAAGATGTACGGTGATAGGTTAAAGCATATCCACATCAATGACAATTATCGTCTCTGGGACGATGATCTGATCGTCGGAAGCGTACATACCCTGGAGTATCTGGAATTCATATACTGGCTGCGCAGAACCGGATATGACGGATATATGACACTGGATCAGTTCCCATATCGGGAAGACGGAAGAGATGCTGTGGCGGAGAGCGCAGAATGGCTGGATTACCTGGAATCCCTGGTCGATCGGGCAGATATGGACGAGATTCATAGTGTGATTGCTAAGAACAGCGGGATTGAGGCAAGCAGATTAATGAGAAAGCTGATAAAAGGATAACACTATGAATATCTTGCAGAAAACATACAAAAAAGAAATCGAAGAATTAGTGGAAGCATGCCACAGATGTGCAGAATTGAATTATGTGACATCCTCCGGCGGAAATCTGTCACTTCGTCTGGATGGTGATAAACTGCTGATCACACCGACAAAGACCTTGAAACGCACCATGCGTTTTGAAGATATCTGTGTCATTGACTTAGATGGTAATATCTTATATGCAGCGGAAGGGAAGAAGCCCACGGGAGAATGGCTCTTCCATACCAGGATCATGAAGAAGCGTCCGGACATCAAGGCAATCGCCCATACGCATCCACCGATCCTGACCGGATTTGCCATTGCCAATAATGGGATGATGGAGAAGCCCTTCCTGCCGGAGCCGATCATTGAAGTCGGCCCCATCCTGATGGTGCCTTATGAGACGCCGCTGTCGGAGGCTCTTTCCAGACAGTTTGATGCAGTGATCGAGAAGTCGAATGGCTTCCTGATGGAAAACCATGGAGCAGTGTTCTGCTCACCAATCGGAATCGAGGATGCGGTAGAGCTCCTTAATATGTCCGAATGTATGGCGGAATCTGTCCTGGTGGCAAAGCTTCTGGGCAATGCAAAGACGATTCCGGAAAATTATGTGAAAGAGATGGATGAAGTGATCGCTGTACGTAATCTGAAGATGCCGGGGGCAGACGGAAAATATCATTCTGCCAGTGAATTATATGGCATGGAGTAGCGCAGTAACGAAGCCTGTAGTTCAGGATTACATAGTAAATAATCATACACAGAGAGGAAGGATGTTATGTCAGTAGCAAAGAAATTATTAGAAGAAGGAAAGGGCGTATATCGCCTTGCACCAACGTGGGTGCCGCGTTCCTTCTGCCGTCCGGGTAAGCGGATCAAGCTTCACCCAGATGACTATTATGTGTTGGGACTGGAGAGAGGCGGAATCGATGAACGCTGGTTTGCCTCCACAACCTGGGCAGAGAACGGTCCGGGAACACCGGAGGATGAAGGATTGAGCTATATCGTATCTGCCGATGGCTCAGAACATGTACTGCTGCGTGATGCAGTAGAGGAACTGAAGGGAGAGGTTATCGGAGAAGACCTCTGGAACAAGTACCACAAATGGCCGATGTTCTCCAAATTCTTTGATAACTTAGGACCCTTGCCGCACCACATCCATCACAGGGATGAACATGCGAAGCGCGTTGGCGCAGACGGAAAGCCGGAGATGTATTTCTTCCCGTCTCAATGTAACAATTACGGCGGAGAATTCCCGTTTACCTTCTTTGGATTGAATCCGGAGACTACAAAAGAACAGGTAAAGGAATGTTTGGAGAACTTTACCAAGGGTGATAACAAATTACTGGATCTGTCGCAGGCATACAAGATCACGCTGGATACCGGCTGGGATGTACCGCCTGGAGTGCTTCACGCACCGGCCAGCTTATGTACCTACGAACCGCAGTTCGCAAGTGACGTATATGCAATGTATCAGTCCGTATTATACTTCGATCATGCAGTACCCGAAGACTTGCTGTGGAAGAACTGCCCGGAAGAGGAGAAAGGAAACTTTGATTATCTGGTGGATGTGATCGACTGGGATAAGAAC
>CAKSAI010000178.1 GCA_934434905.1 uncultured Lachnospiraceae bacterium
TGCTGCACGTACAGCCAGGCCGCAGCCCGATACCAGCGATAACCCTCCTGTCAATGCAACCATACATATAAACATCCACATTTTTCGTTTTTGCATTCTCATAAAAGTTCTCCTTCCGCCTCCCCGATAGTTTTTGTTTTACCACGTCTCCTTGATCTGACCGTCTGCCAGCCTAACCAGACTTAAGAATTCAGTGATTTCTTCACGATCCCCCTGCGCTACACCCTCCCACATGGACAGAATGTGCTCATAAGAACTGTTTCCTCGATACTGGCTGTTCAGAAGCAGCAGACCGAACTCAGCTACAGAGGCCTCCAGCCTCATATTGGCCGCGCCAACATCCGACTGATAACAATCCGCTCCGATGGCTCGCGTCATCTCCTTACTCTTAGATGCTCCGGGATCTTTATAACGGATCCTGAGCGTAGCCCAATCGTCGGCACTCTTAGCCGCCCGGCTCCCTGCTGCACCGTCGTCAGCCTCGTCCGCCCAGGCCACCTCGTACAGCACCGTTACCGTATGACCGGCGCCGATTTCTCCGGCATCCTTGGTATCATCCGTGAAATCCTCTGCTGCCAGCAATCGATTCTCATAACCCAGCAGACGGTATTCCTTAATATTGGAAGCGTTGAATTCCATCTGGAATTTCACGTCCTCGGCCACCGTCAGCAACGTGCTGCCGAGTTCGTCTACCAACACCTTTTTTGCCTCCATCAGCGAATCAATGTAGGCATAGTTCCCATTTCCGTAATCCGCAAGTGTCTCCAGGCGGTTATCCTTGAGATTTCCGCTTCCGAAGCCCAGCACGGAGAGGTACACGCCGCCCTTTCGCTTCTCCTCCACCAGCGCTTTCAATTCCTCCTGGCTGGTCTCGCCGACATTCAGATCTCCATCGGTAGCCAGAATGATCCGATTGTTTCCGTTCAGGACAAAATTGCGCTCCGCAAGCTCATACGCGGTTCGAATCCCGGCACTTCCATGCGTACTTCCACCAGCCTCCAGAAGATACAACGCATCCAGAATCTTGCCCTTCTCATTGCCTCTGGCTCCATCCAGCACGATCTGGTCGCTTCCTGCATATGTGACAATGGAGACGCGATCCTTCTCATCCAGATTGTCCACCAGCATGGAAAATGCCTGCTTCAACAGCGGAAGCTTGTCAGGACTCTCCATGGAACCCGATACATCCAGCAGGAATACAAGGTTTGACTTCGGACTCTCTGAAAAATCAATGGCTTTCGTGCGAATCCCTACGCGCAGCAGGCCATGCTCCGGCTGCCAGGGACAGTCCGTTCCGTCTATGGAAACGCCGAACACCTCGCCATCCCCCGGCACTTCATAATCATAATGAAAATAATTGAGCATCTCCTCCAGACGCACAGCACCGGACGGAATACCCTGCAGGCTCTGCCCCTGGTTCAACATTCTGCGCACAATGCTATAGCTGGCTGTGTCCACATCTGCGGAAAAGGTAGAAAGCGGCTGCTGCTCAGTCCGAATAAATCCATTTTCTGTCAAGGTGTTATACTCCTCCGCATCGTTGGGGTCTCGCACATAACTTAAACATTCACCGCTTTTTTCCTCCATCGACATATCGCTCTTACTCCACCGCGCAATATTGCCTGTAGCGCCATCATCCGATATATCCCCTTTTTCGATACCGCAGCCATATAGCTGCGAAGCTCCCATTAAAAATACCAATAAAAAAGAAGCTGCACGTAATCTCTTTTTCACAAAAATCCCTCCTCTATCTAAATATCTTCCTAAGGTTTCTGCGCCCGGAAATCTCCCGGATTTCCTTTGCTATTAGAGATACGTACAGTTCCATTCCAATTTATGGTAAAATTTTCAATAAATTTATTTTTTTGTTTACTTCCTCCACCTGCAGCTTCATCGTTCCGGTGAAATCAGCTTCCTGATAGTCGCTTCCATAATAATAGATGGAAATCTCGTCTCCCGTAAGGTAGCTGCTGCTTCCGCCATCCAGAACCTCCGCAATGACACAAAAGCCCTCGTCCGTGCTCTGCCCGGCATCTCCCGACGGCTGCTCCGGCAACGGCTCTACCGATCTCACGCACACGGTTATCTGCAGCCCGGACTGTGCATTCATGTCTGGATCCAGTTGCTCTTCCCTCGAAAAATCCGTTTTTTCTTCTTTCGTTCCCTGTGTATTGCATTCATCGAATAATGTCTCTCCTGACACCGCACTTTTATCCGCACCCACAGAGTCCTCTTTGGATGAGCCGCCCGGAGCTCCTAATACCGACGCCAGAAGAAGCGCCACCACCAGCACTGCTGCGGCGGCAGACAACTGCTTAACCGGGATCCGTCTCCAAAGCGGGAGCGTGCTTTTCCGATCGGTCTTCTTCGGTGCAAGATTTCTTTCAATTTCATCCCACATAGGTGGAACATCCGTCATTCGCAACTCTTTATAGTATTTTTCCAGTTCTTTTTCTGACAACTTGTTCATTCCCGCACCTCCTGTTCCACTTGATGATATTTTCTAAGCTTCTCAATCCCGCTTCGGTATAGCCAGCTCACCGTTCCCATAGGCTTCCTTAATATCTTAGAGATTTCCCGGAAGGTGAAGTCTCCGAGAATCTTTAAGTCCAGAACCTCCTGCTCCGTCGGCTTTAAGCACTTCATGGCCTCCTGCATACTCATGCTGCCTACCACCTCTTCCGCGAAATCTCCGCTCTCCTGCTCTGCCTCCGGCAGCTCCTCCATGGGTAGCTCACGCCGCTGCTTCCGCAGGTGATCGATCGCCATATTCCGGGCTATCGTCACAAGCCACGCCTTGTGTTTGCCGCCAAACCGATAGGTATCTGCCCGCTCCCAGAGCCGGATAAAGCATTCCGAGGTGATATCCTTAGCATCCTCCTCATGTCTTGTCATATCGTAAACCACTGCATAGATCAGACCGGCATAAGCCTGATAGATCTGCTTTAAGCCTTCCTTCTCACCTTCCCGGATCTGCCGGATACAGACTTCGAATTCAAAATCCTCCAACCTCATCCCTCCTTCTATAGATACGGCACAGCCTTCCTTTTTTATGGCTCTTTACATATTTTTTGTAATTATTGCAATTCACTCCCCAAAAACGACCTTTCACGCCAACATCTGCTGTAAAGCAGCACGATATGATAAGATTATAGCAAATGCGGCATGATAAAACAACATACACAGGGAGGAAATTGAAATGAAAAAAATTATTACTTTACTTTTATCGGCAGTAATGGTACTGTCATTGGCTTTATGCCTTGCCGGCTGCGGGGATAGCCCCAAGAAACAGGAAGCAATCGATGCTTTCAACACCACAAGTAAGGAATTTAATGAAGTTGCAACTCTTATCAACGATAACGCGGATGCGGTTGATGACGAAGTGATCGAAGTATTCCAGGAGATGTCCGCATTGCTTTCCGAGTATAAGGATCTCCTTGAAGGCGATGCCGAGATCAGCGATGACAAGTACGACGAGATGATCGAATGGTTTGGCACCGCTCAGGATTGGTTCAAGGATGCCAAGACTGAGATCGAAAACGCAGTCAACGCCGGCTAATAGATTTACGGACATAAATGCAGCATTTTAATGCCGTTTTGCCATATGCAAAACGGCATTTTTCCTTCGTACGTAACAAAAATGCATTTGAGTATTCTATTTTTTTCAAGGTTGTGCTATAGTTGACGTGTACATTCACAACATGTTACAAACAGCAACAACAAAATGCATGATAAAGAGAGGTTTTATACCGATGGAATCAATGAACATACCTAAGAATTATCACTCCCAGCTGGATCTGCACGACACCCAGATCGCCATCAAGACCGTCAAGGACTTCTTCCAGGAGCTGCTGTCGGAGCGGTTGAACCTGCACCGTGTATCCGCACCATTGTTCGTGGATCCGGCCTCCGGCCTCAATGACAACCTGAACGGTGTGGAGCGTCCCGTCGCTTTCGGCATCCGGGAGCAAAATGATAAGGAAGCAGAGATTGTACAGTCTCTTGCCAAGTGGAAGCGCTATGCCCTGAAGAAATATGGTTTTTCCATGGGCGAGGGCTTATATACGGATATGAACGCCATTCGCCGTGACGAGGACACCGACAACATCCACTCCATCTTCGTGGATCAGTGGGATTGGGAGAAGATCATCGCCAGGGAAGACCGCACGCTGGACACCTTAAAGGACACGGTGAATACCGTATATAAGGTTTTGCGGAAGACAGAGAAGTACATGGCAATCCAGTACGATTATATCGAAGAGATCCTGCCTCATGACATTTTCTTTATCACGACCCAGGAACTCGCTGACATGTTCCCGGACTACTCGCCCAAGGAACGTGAATATTACATAAGCAAGGCCAAGGGAGCCGTCTGCATCATGCAGATCGGTGATGTTCTGGAAAATGGCGAACGTCATGACGGACGCGCACCGGATTACGATGACTGGTCGCTGAACGCCGATATCGTTGTCTACTACCCGGTACTGGACATTGCTCTTGAGTTGTCCTCCATGGGAATCCGCGTAGATAAGAAGGCATTGCTGGATCAATTAGAAAAGGCCGGCTGCCCTGAGCGCGCCAAACTGCCCTTCCAGAAGTCCGTCATTGATGAGGAACTGCCCTACACCATAGGCGGCGGTATTGGACAGTCCCGTATCTGTATGTTTTTCCTGCGGAAGGCTCACATCGGTGAGGTACAGTCCTCCCTGTGGCGTCCGGAGACGCTGAAACTGGCAGAAGAACGAGGTGTTCAGCTTCTGTAAGACGTGGCGAGAACCCCTTCCCGATAGGCTGCAAGGAGAGCTTCCAATTCCCGGATGCTCTCCTTTAATTCTTTTCCGACATCCGTATCCGCCACCGTCTTGCGTCTCTGCACCTGCTGCACCAGCACAGTATGGGAATGAATGTCGCTCCCGTTCTGCACCGCTTTTTCCACAGACTCAAAGGGTTCATGTGCTGCCAGCAGCAATCCATAGGAATTATAGATCAACGTATATCCGGCGATTCCGGTTTTCGGCTGATAAGCCTTTGAGAAGCCGCCATCAATGATCAAGAGCTTTCCATTGCATTTTACCGGAGACTCACCCTTCTTTGACTCTACCGGGATATGACCGTTGATGATATGAGCGCCCTCAATGGGAAGCTCGAACTCCGTCAGAATCTTATTCACGATCTCCTCCTGTTCGATCAGGCGGTAATAAGGATTCTTCGGCTCGTAATGAGTCGACGGATCTGCGACAAAGTATCGCTCAAAGGTGGTCATCTTAGACTTCCCGAATACCGGAGAATCCGCATTTTCCCAGATAAACCACAGAATATCCTGCCCCTTCTGCCGCTCTGTCTGATCCACGGCAAAATATCCCTTTCTGGCATAATGCTCCAGCACATCATAGAGTGCTTTCCCGCTGTATTTCGTTCCGAAAACATCCACCTTCTTGAACGTCCCGTCCTCGCAAAACGGCACACAACCGTGATACAGAAGATTGGAATTGCAGACCTTATAGAGACTGCCCTTGGCATACAGGAAGCGGACGTGCTGCTGCAGCCGCTCACAGTTCACGAAAGCCTGTACCAGCCGTTCCATCACATTCTGCTCTTCTGCTGTCAAATCATAGGGAACGGAGGGATTCACCGTAGGGAAGCTGGTATCCCGGAGCGGATATTCCCTGCCCTCCACCCGGACAGTTCCTTTTTCCAGATCCATCTTATCCAGAAGCAGACGCTGTTCCATGTGAAATTCCGGGCGGCGCTTGATCAACTGTCCCTCCAGCTTAAACTGAATGATCGCGATGGCCTTGTGCATCTTCTCATCCAGTATGGCCTCCCTCACATCATAATCCTCCTCCCGGTAATCCAGTTGGAAAGCTTCGCAGCCGTCCTTGTCGTACTGCGCCATCGCAAACCGCGCCAGCGGGATCAGATTAATGCCATACCCTTCTTCCAGAATATTCAGATTGCCATACTTGGCACAAATGCGGATAACATTGGCGATACAGCATGGATTGCCCGCTGCTGCTCCCATCCACAGCACATCGTGGTTGCCCCACTGGATATCCACGGAGTGATGTTCCATCAGCGTATCCATCACCAGATGTGGATACGGTCCTCTGTCATAAATATCCCCCACCACGTGAAGGTGATCCACCACGAAACGGCGGATCAGGTTACACAGTGCTACGATCAGCTCCTGGGCACGTCTGGTTCGGATGACCGAGCGGATGATCTCGTTATAGTATGCCTCCTGATCCGACAGCTCCGGCCGACCCGTCATCAGTTCCTCGATGACGTAAGCAAAATCCCCCGGCAAAGCTTTACGCACCTTGGAGCGGGTGTACTTGGAGGAAGCGCTCTTGCAGACCCGGATCAGCCGACAGATGGTTACCTTGTACCAGTCCTCCATGTCATTTTCCGTCTTCTGCACCTGTTCAAGCTTCTGCTCTGGATAGTAGATCAGCGTGGCGATAGCCTTCTTCTCTGCTACGGAAAGCTCACTGCCGAATTCGTCCTCGATCTTCCGCTTGATGGCTCCGGAACCATTCTTCAGCACATGCTGGAATTGGTCATATTCACCATGAATATCCGTGATAAAATGTTCCGTCCCCTTTGGCAGACTCAAGATTGCCTGGAGATTGATGATCTCAGTGGCGGCTGCCGCAATGGTTGGATACTG